>JAGFXG010000325.1 GCA_017860985.1 Deltaproteobacteria bacterium | reverse complement strand
TACCCCAACCGGTGGACCTGGCTATTGTGATTGTTCCAGCGAAGCTGGTTGAGGGCGCCATCGCCGACTGCTGCCGTAAAGGGGTAAAGTTTATCGTGGTAGAGGCGGCAGGATTCGCTGAAAGCGGTGAAGAAGGAAAAGAATCTCAGGCAAGAATTGAAAAAATCATCCGTGAGCACGGTTGCCGCGTGCTGGGACCGAACTGTTCGGGTGTCATCAACACTCATCACAACATGGTTCAGTCTATCGGACTGCTGTCCGATCTGCGAAAAGGCAATGTGGGGATGGTGGCCCAGGCCGGTGTTTACGCTGCGGGGATTCTCACGGGATTAAGCAATGTGCTCGATTTTGGTATTGTGGCGACTATCGGCAACAAGATGGACATCAACGAAACGGACATCCTGGAATACTTGAGCGATGACGATCATATCTCTGTCATCGTCATGTATATGGAGGATATCCGCAGCGGCAAGCGTTTTGTCGATGTGGCCACACGGGCGGCGGTTCGCAAACCCGTCATCGTGCTGAAATCAGGAAGAACGGAAGCCGGTAAGAAAGCCGTGTCATCGCATACCGCGTCGCTGGCCGGCAATGATGAGGTCAACAGCGCGGCCTTCAGGCAAAGCGGCATCATCAGGGCCCGGGACAACGAACATCTCTTTGCGCTGACACGCGCTTTTTCCAAACAGCCCGTCCCGAAAGGCAACGGGGTCCTGGTAATCACTTACACCGGTTCGCTGGGTGTTGCGGCCACCGACATGCTGTACCTCTCCGATATGCGCCTGGCCACCCTGGAACCCTATTTTCAAACACGGCTGAAAAACGCCCTGCCTGATTATGCCAGTGTCGGCAATCCCATTGATTGTTCTTTCTCCATGACGCCCGAACAGGTGAAAAATCTTATTGAAATCGGCGTTGAATCCGGTGACGTAAACAATTTCATTGTGGTTATCCAGGGAGAAATCCTGGGCTCCTTTGTGGAGGTCATGAAAAATATCGACTATAAGGGAAAGCCTGTCGTTTGTGTTGTAGCCTGTAAGGAATTCATGATCGACGATGTAGTCAAGATGGAGCAGGCTGGATTTCCCGTTTATTCGACCGCCGAAATGGCGGCGGAAGTCCTGGGGCAAATGTATCACTACGGTGTAAGACGGCAGAGTGCGATGACCGATTCCATCGCGCGTCATTTAACCAAGGATGCGTTCTCCGTGGATAACAATCCTGTGCGCCTGCGCCTGATCAACCCCAAGGACATCGGTCTGTGGACTGATTTTGTGAACGGCTGTTCCCAAAAATCGCTGTGGCTGCGGTTTTTATCGCCCTTTAGCGCCACGCCGGAACGGGCTGAGCGTTTCTGCAACCTCAACCCGGAAGAGGAAGTCGCCGTTGTCGCGGAAATGAAGGTCGGCGATCAATACAAGTTTCTGGGCATCGCGCGTCTGATCAAAAACAAACACTGCGAGGGCGAAGCCGAATATGCCATTATCATCTCCGACCCCTGGCAGAATAGATCGCTGGGAATAACCCTGTCCAAACAGTGCATCGAACTGGCCAAAAAAGAAGGCTACAGAACCATTCGCGCGGAAACGATCCAGGAAAACTATGCCATGATCCGGATTTTCAGACGCTGCGATTTCAGCCTCGACGGCAAAGATGAGAATATGGTATCATTATCTCTAAATTTGTCATGAATTGGAGAGAGGAAAGTGTCAGCCGTATGTCATGAAGCTTACCCCGCCGAATATGAAAGTCGGCTTACGCTTAAAAACGGGAAAGAGGTATTTATCAGACCCATTCTGCAGACAGACGAATATCTGCTTGTAGATTTATTGAACAAGCTTTCCGCTGATTCCATTTATCTGCGATTTTTAAGACCCCTGAATTCCCTTCCGGAAGAATTGCTTTTTCAACTTACGCACATCAACTATAAGAGCAACTTTGCTCTGGTCGCTGTGATACAGGAAGACGGGAATGATTCTATTATTGCTGTTGCCCGTTATGGTTATGATCCTGAAGAGAAGATTACGGACTTTGCAATTGTGGTCCGGGACGACTGGCAGCATTATGGCCTTGGTAAGTTCCTGTTGTCAACCATACTTACTATTGGCAGGAAACACGGTATTTTTCATTTCGTATCCTTCGTCGATTCGACAAACCATATTATGAAACAGCTTCTCAGAGATCTCGGTTACAAAGTGAAGTATTCTTACAGGAAAGGTTCCACTCAGGTCGAGGTTCTCTTCTGAATTTCAAAAGGAAATGCCGTTCCCCGGTTTCCCGGGAAACGGCATTTGGAGGAGGGACTTCACAATGACGGAGACGGTTGTTGCCGCCCCCGCATTGAAGGGGTGTTAACCTAATTTCTTTCTGTTCTCGACCAGATTCTCAAAACACGGCGCATAATCTTGCCGGATCTGGTTTTGGGAAGGCCATCCGCCCATTGAATCTGGTCGGGCGATGCGATCGGACCGACAACCTTGCGAACATGGGCGACCAGCGCTTTTTTCAAATCGTCTGTCTTGGCCACATTATTATTCAGGGTGACATAGGCGAAGATGCCCTGCCCTTTGATGTCATGCGGGAAACCGACAACCGCCGCTTCCGCGACATCAGCATGAGACGTCAAAGCTGCTTCGACTTCCGCGGTGCCCAGTCTGTGACCGGAAACATTGATAACGTCATC
>JAGFXG010000053.1 GCA_017860985.1 Deltaproteobacteria bacterium | reverse complement strand
AACAATCATCCGGAGGGACTATCCGCTTTATCCATCCTGCTGACGATATATTTCGACATTTTGAAATCGCCCGCATCCGAAGACGTGAAAGACAGCGCCATCCATTATCTTTTCGACTTCGCGGATGCGATTATCATGCAGAGCAATGAGTTTCTGGAAAGAAATCTGTCCCTGTTCCCGGGGCTTATTGCCTCATTTATGACTATTGCCGACGGGGAATCGGCGCTGTTTAAAAAATGCTCATCTTATCTGAAGAGAATTATCCGGGCGGTTACGGAAAAGAAAGTGGAAATTTCCACGCCGGTTTTCGATACGCTGCTCTACAAAATGTTTCGAGCAACGTATGTCTTCTGGCTTAGCCAGCCTGATCCTGCCTTATGGCTCATCGCTGAACGGAAGGCCGACGCGCAGCTGAATGAGAGTGCTTATCTGGGATTGATCCAGCCGCTCAGTCATCACCAATTCCGCAAACTGATCCTGGACCTCGAGGCGCTTCGCCCCGCAGACGGCGAAAAAGCGGGAGCGCGTATCGAGGACTTTCTTCCGCTCCCGGATTATTTCCAGATTATCGACGGCTACCTGCATGTGGCTGACCAACTGGAGAAATCCAGGGCGTATCAGGGCCATCACCTGGTGAAGCTGGATTTTCTTTTCGGTGTCATGTCTGTCCCGGGACTCAAGGATATTCATGTCAGCGCCATGCGGGAGATCAATTATTCACTGAAAATGGTTTTTCAGGAGGAAAAGAAGGAGAACCTGGACGATTTTGTACGCAGGATTTTCACGTTTTTAAAAAAGAACACTTCGCAGAATGAATTCCGAGGCGCAAGTATCGACTGCATAGTCACCACGGCCAGGGAAGTATTCGCCCAGAACAATCACCCGCTGGTAGAGACATTCATTGACGAGTTGATTGCCTACGGATTTGAACGTCCGGAAATTCAGGGATCAACGACGGAATGGCAGGTGCAGGTCAATCCCGAACACGTTCGAACCATCCGGGCATGGCTGGAGATTATTGCCATGAAACCTCGCTGGACGAAGAGATTGATTTCCGCCCTGATCGTCAATCTGAAAATCGGCGGGATTTTTATTCGCGACACGGATTTGATCCAGCGCGATATTTCGAGGCTTCTCAACACGGATATCGCGCCGGCCTACAATCTGATCAAACAGCTTTTACGTATCTTCCCCGTCTATTTCAGCGAAATCGGCGCGGAAGGTGAACTGCGGGACATTACCACCCGCGTAGATGAAATTTCCTTCCGCAACGACCGTCTGATTGACTTTTTCAGAAAGCAATCCCATGTCGAAAGCAACAGCATGCTGGTCGAGTTCACCGAGCATATCTTCCGCTACTGGTTTTCCGGTGACAAAGAATTTATCCGCAGTCATGTTCCGGATGAAGTGTTTGACCGTGTGAACAATTCCGGGGAATATTTTGAAGGCATGCATGACGCCTTCCTGCAGCTGTTTCCGAAGGCGGACAATGACCCGAAAAATTTCCTGGAATGGGATGATGGAAAAATTGCCAGGGAGATTCAGCAAATCCGAGGTATTTCGGAAGTGGATCGGGAGCGTGTGTCACTGATGATCCGCATCTATCAGTTGATCCATAAAAAATATCATCCTCAGTATTTTGATTTGATCAAGGATCTGGAAGCCGTCAATGTTTTTGCCGGACCGGACATTCTGTCGCTCAAACAGTCGCTGAAAATGAAAAATTATTACCGCAGCCTGACCATGATCTTGAAATTCCTGGCCGTGATGAAAGCCAGGGTGCTTTCGGAAAAGAAAACCCAGTCCTTCGAGAATATCTACCATAAACGGCATATTGCCGCGGGCATTCCGTCCATGTATGGGACCTATCACGAGGAAAAATTTGACGCGATGGGAATCATCCTGCGTTTGGAGAGCCTGGGCAGCATGTTGTTTGAAGAACTGATTCAATCCCTGAACCTGAAGTTCATCACCAAGCGCACGATTGTCAGGATTCACACCTACCTGTGGCACTATCTATCCGCACTGGAGCTGGAGGGGATTTCCACCGAAGGGCTGGTGGCCAAAGTTAAATATGTCACAAGCGCGCTGCCCGTCAAACAATTTTCCGCAGAGCAGTACCTGGATATTTTCCGGTTCATTTCCAAGGGCATTCAGGATGTGATTCGCGATTACTATATCGACGCCCACAGTGCCAATCTGCCGGTAATCGTCCGTCAGATCAAGGCGCCTGTGCAGGATGACGATGAAAAAAGCGAACAGCTCCGGAGCGATGAACTGGTTTATCAGGAATCAGAGAGTTTTATTCGCAGTATGATTTCATCCGCTTTCGGCCTGCAGGTGCTGGACAACTTCGTTCACGCGGTCATTAAAACACTCAATGCGGAACTGGAAAAATTCAAGGATAACAAAAGAATCCTCAATCTGCTGATGGATTACAATCCAGAGCTGGCGGTCTCCTCCATCTACGGCAAAAACGCCAAAATGGATAATCAGATTCTTCTGGGGAATAAAGGCTATTTTCTCAAAAAGCTGGTTTCGTTTGGCTTTCCGGTGCCGCCGGGGTTTATCATTACCACGGAAGTCTTCCGGGGATATGACGCCGTTTACGGCTATAAGTATCTGTTCCGCGATCTTGCCGACCGCATCAATAAACAAATTTCCGATCTGGAAAGAAAAACAGGCCGAAAGTTCGGCGATCGCAGCAATCCCCTGCTTTTATCGGTCAGGAGCGGAGCCACGGTTTCTCTGCCGGGAATGATGCGCTCGTTCTTGAATGTCGGCATCAACGCGTCCATCGCGGAAAGCCTCGGAGCAAGAAAGGACTTTCAGTGGGCGGCGTGGGATTCCTACCGCCGCTTCCTTCAGACATGGGGAATGTTCCATGGGCTGAGCCGGGACTTTTTTGATGCCATTATGGACGGCTTCAAACAGAAACACGGTGTGGAAAGAAAAATTCAGTTTTCGCCCGATCTGATGAAAACAATCGCGCAGACATACAAAAAAGGTATTCAGGATAACGGTATTCCGCTGGCGGATGATCCGATGCGGCAGCTGCGTCATGCTATTTTGCAGGTTTTTGATTCCTGGTATTCCGATCAGGCCAAAATTTATCGTCATCAAATGCGTTTGTCCGATGAGTGGGGGACAGCGGTGATCGTGCAGGCGATGGTTTTCGGCAATCTCCATGAAAAATCAGGTTCCGGTGTTATTTTTACCCGGGACCCGAAAAGCACGTCCTCCGACGTAACGCTTTACGGTGATTTTATTTTTGGCGTCCAGGGAGATGATATCGTTTCCGGCCTCGTCGAAACATTTCCCATCTCCGAAAAACAGCGGATTACTGAACATCGGCATACCAATATTTCACTCGAAGTTACGTTTCCGGATATTTATGCCGAACTGGTCAAAATCGCGGAAATCATTATTTACGAAAAGGGTTTCAATCATCAGGAAATGGAATTTACGTTTGAAGGTCCCCGGAAAGAGCAGTTATTCATTCTGCAGACCCGTGACATGGACCAGATCAAAACCAAGACACTCAGACGTTTTAAAGACACCCCGCTTCTGGCGTCGGCCCTGCTGGGTACGGGAATTGGTGTGAGCGGCGGCGCGCTTTGCGGCAAGGCGGTTTATTCCGAAGACGACATTAAACGGTTCCGTGAGAAGGAGCCGAAAACGTCTCTGATCCTGGTGCGTCCTGATACAGTTCCTGATGATGTCGGCGTTCTGCTGCAGGTGGAGGGGTTGCTGACAGCCAAGGGCGGTGCGACCTCCCATGCCGCCGTGACGATTCCGCAGCTCAGCAAAGTCGGTGTTGTCGGCCTGGGGAAACTGAAGGTTTACGAATCGGAAGGCTATGCCACGATTGAAGGACAAACGATTAAAACGGGCGATTTTATCTGCATTGACGGCTGGAGCGGCGCCCTTTATCTGGGAAAGCATGAAAGGGAAACGGAAAAGTATTATTCGATTACCCTGTAGGGTTTTTTCAGGCAGGCTTTGCCTTTGGTCACGGTTCAAAAAAAAGAAAGCTGTTTTTTCCGCGTGTTTTTTTTATCCTGTACATGGCCTCATCGGCGTGCCGTATCAATGTGTCGGAGTCATCGCCATGATCGGGATATAAAGCGACTCCGACACTGAAACAGACGCGGTTGGTCACGTTTGTTCCGGAGATGGCGATCGGTTTAGTGAATTTGTCAAAAAGATGGAAAATGATATTTTCAATGTGCTCTCTGTGGGTAATGTCCGTCAGCAGAATCAGGAATTCATCTCCGCCGAATCGGGAAATGGTGTCATTTTCCCGCCGGACGACTTCTTTTAGCTTGCCTGCGATTTCAACGAGCAGCTTGTCGCCGATTTCGTGCCCGTACTGATCATTGACTTTTTTGAAGCCGTCAAGATCCATAAACAGCAGGGCCAGCTTTTCGTTTCTTCTTTTCGCCGCGACGATGGCCTGTTCCATGCGATCCATCATCAGCTTTCTGTTGGGCAGGCCGGTAAGCGTGTCATTGTATGCCAGCTGCATGACCCTTCCTTCGGTCAGGTCAACAAAATTACCCAGCAGGGCCTGCTTTTCATTCATGTGAATCAGGGAGACCGAACCCAGAATCCATTTGATCTTTTCATCCTTCGTCATGACGCGAAACATGAAAAATGTTTGTACATGGTCCGTGTAAGCTCCCTGGATACTTTTTGTGACATGCTCCCGGTCCGCTTGAAACACGATGTCTTCGGGAGCCATGTTCCTCAGCTGTTTCTGAGAAAAACCGACAATCTCGGCAAAGGCTTTGTTGGTGAAAATCAACTTGTCATTCTGGATGATGGAGATGCCGAAAGGGGACATATTCAACATGATCTGCATGAACTCATTGAGCTCATTAACCTGTTTGGTGGCTGAAGCGTACTGGATCCGCAGTCGCTTATTTTCGCTGATCACTTTTTCCAGCTGCTCCTCGATCCTGTTCGGAACGATTTTAATTTTTTCCTGTTCCTTTGACATGTCTTATCACCAATCCTTGTCAGGTGCCGGGCGTTATACGGTCATGTTTTGAACGACATCGTAAAGAGCTTTGTGCGCATTGTTAAACATCTATCTGTTGCGATTCCCGGTTTGTGGGATAATCCCCCCGTTTTTCGTGTTTGAAAAACGGGGGGATCATAATCCATTTGCCTCTTATTGAATATTCTTGTGGATGTATACGGTCAAATCACCCATCCGGTTCGTGTAGCTTCCATATTCGTTGTCGTACCAGCCGAAAATCTTGGCGTGGATCACCGGCATCTGCAGGGTTTTGTCTCCAATGCTCTGGAGGAGATCCGCGGGCAGATCGGGGACATGAGAAAGATCAACCGGAATGAAGGCGGTTCTCGTGTGATTGAACTGGCCTTCAATGATGACTGCCGCGTCTTCACCGATCAGATCGGTCGAGACATTCTGCTGCATCGTGAACCGGACCAGCGGATTGTTTTGAGCGGTCTTCTGGTATATTTCATTGAGTTTTTTTGTGTCGATATTGGTCATTTCACCCGCCTTGTTCTGGCGTGCCTGGAACGTCGCGTTCAGGATGATGAGTGAAAGGGTATTGGTCGGTACCCGGATGGAATCGCCCATGAAACCGATGTTCTTAACTTCCGGAATGACCTCGATCAGGGCCTTTGCGGCTCCGGTTGAGGTAAGGATAATATTATTCAGGATGCTGCGCGTCTTGCGGATATCCTTTTCGCCCGCCTTGGGCAGCTTGTCCAGAACGCTCTGGGTATTGGTGACGGCATGGATCGTGGACATTGACGCCGTCAGAATTTTGCTGGTGTCCTCATTGTCCAGAAGCGGCTTGACCATGTGAGCGAGGCCCGTCGTGGTGCAGGACGCCGCTGATATCAGCAGGTGCTTTTTGGGATTGAAAGCCGTGTGGTTGATCCCGTAAATCAGGGTTGTCGCGTCGTCAGGAGTCGAAAGGGCCTTGTTTTTGATCTTGAACGGCGCGGAATGGATGACTGCTTTGGCGCCTCCGTTTAAGTGACCCCGGATGGAACCTTTCTTGTCGTCCACAGGAGTCGTCGGATCTTTGAATGTTCCGCTGCAATCAACAACAATATCAACACCGTGTTGACGCCAGGGGATATTGAGCGGGTTTCTCTGCTCGCGCAGGATCGTCACCGGAATGCCGTCGATCAGCATTTTACCGTTTTTATCATCCGTAATCTGTATGCAGGGTTTCGCCTTATAGCCATAAAGAAACCGGTGGAGCAATCCGTATGTGGCATCTGCCTCGATCAGCCGGGCAATGGTTTCCATTCCCTCTCCCACATCGCGCCCCTGGTTTACGACGATTTCTTTGAAGTACTTTCTGCCGACATGGTGCCATAGCGTTAATTTGCCAATTCTTCCCAGGCTGTTGATGCCGAGCACTGGCAGCCTGCTTTCCTTTGAACTGCTGTTGGTCATGATATATTTCCTCCTTTACCCCCGAGGTGGCGGGAATGATTTTTTCTGATGAAAGAGAGTGGAAAGGCGCATAGAACCCCAATGATTGTTATGGAAGGTAAAATCATATAAATATTGATCAATTCCGATATCCATATTGCAGTGAGGTCATTTTGAGAAGACCTGATCATTACTATAGGAAAGTCCGGCCAAAGTCAATAGTTTTAAAAAGAACGGTAATGATATCGATCATCTGGGGCTGTTTAGGCGTCCTGCCGCGTTCAAGAGCAGCATGACCCGCCGCCTTTCATAGAACCGGCTCCGTTTGTTTGAGGACCGCAGCAGCATTCGCCGCCGTTTCGTCCCAGCATGCTGTTAATGACCGCGGCAGCGCAGCCGACACCGGACTGAACCTGAAGAGCTCCCGCGGGACAGTTTTTGCTGCAGGCACCGCATTCCATGCAGGCATCACGATCAACAATCATGGCGGCTTTCCCGTTCATTTTAAATACATTGTGCGGGCAGACCTCCAGGCACATGCCGCAGCCGGTGCATTTTGACGTGTCTATCCCAAGCGTTGCTACATTTTTCAGGTAAACCATGCTTCCCATATTATAACTCCCAGGCAATTATGAATGACGTTATCCATGTGACCAGTCCCAGGATCACCGCTCCTATTTCCAGCGGCAGGGCGAAGCGCATTTCCTTTTTTACACCGGAAAGCGATGTATAGGTGGAAGCGCCGGTAAAATTCATGGCCAGATAGGCCGATATGGCAGGAATCGTCAGTAGCCACGACAAAGCTTCCATTTTTTCCGTCCAGATTTGCAGATCCATCCCCCGCAGATAAATCAGCCCCACCGCAATTACCAATCCAACGAAGAGACCCTTG
>JAGFXG010000324.1 GCA_017860985.1 Deltaproteobacteria bacterium | reverse complement strand
CGGGAATGTTACGGATTCCGAAGGCAATTCCTGTAACGTCAAAATGATTATCTTCAAAAGGAAGATGCAATGCGTCGCCCTGCATGACCTGGATCCTGCCGGCAAGCTTTTTCTTCCGGACTTTGTTTTTTGCCGCCTCAACCATTTCATCTACAAAGTCCAGGCCGGTTACGGAAATGTCCGGATGCCTTTCGGCCGCGGAGATCGAAAGATCACCTGTTCCACAGGCAACATCCAGGTAACGGTTGGTTTTAAAAAACCGCATTTTTCTCGCTGCAAAATTGCGCCAGGCCACATCACGCCGGAGGCTTAAAAACCGGTTTAAAAAGTCGTATTTGCCGGTGATGGTGGAAAATATTTCCTTCACCATGCGGATACGTTCCTGGTCCGTGATGGCTTTTACGGGGGGATACTTGTCCGGGGATGATCTTACCATGTTTTTCTTTCCTGCCGGTTGATGAATCAAGCAGTCTTTGATTGAAGCTTGTTGTTGCAGTTTACCGCCAGTTCTTTCAAGGCAGGCATGGTGTCCGCATTTGAGGCGGCTGTGACCAGATTCTTAACGCCGTTGGGAATATGTTTGAGGAAATCCGGTTTGTTTTTTTTGAGTCCCAGAAAGCCGAAAGCGCCCAGGGCCTGCATCAGCCTCTGCGCTGCGCCCTCCCAGAAAAAATCGGTGAATTGATCCAGACTGTAGTTCGGCTGCATGATCCGGTAGTAAAAGGCAATCAACTCATTTCGCTCATCCGGGGAGAGCGTCACATACGGGTCGCAGATCAGCGATCCCAGGTCATAGAACAGATTGCCGTACCTCATGCCCTGAAAATCAATGAACACAGGCCGGTCATTTCTAATCATGATGTTCTGGGACTGAAAATCCCGGTGGATCAGGCATGGAGGCATCTTTTGCAGGCGGTTAATCAGTTCCTCTGATTCCTCCATCCAGTCGCGCATCAGTGAACCGTCTACGTTCAGCTGGCAGACCGCTTCAATAAAATTTTCCATGAAGTAGTTGTGCTCCCAATGGTATAAAGAACGGTCGTAACTTTTGGCCAGTTTCAGATCCGCCGGCACATCCTCAAGCGGAATGCGGTGCAGTCTGTGGATCTCGGAAAGCACCCGCAGGTAAAAGTAACGTCTTTTGTGCCAGGGGAAAGCGGCCTGAGAATATAAATCGGTGTTGCCCAGGTCTTCAATGAGCAAAAAGCGTTGACGGTAATCAAATGCGATAATAAGCGGTACGGGAAAATTGATGTTGGTCATGAAGCGGTTGATTCCCGCCCAGTAGGCATTTTCTTCCACCTCGTTGCCATAATTCATGAAGATGAAGGTTTTGCCGTCGGGCAGAAGCACGCGGTAAAAGCTGCGGTCTGAGCCCCCCTTCTTGAGGGGTTCATATTGAAAATCCACGACGCCCAGATGGTGGTTCAAAAATGTTCGTATTTGCCGGTTCATGAAACAACTTTCTTCCGAACGGATGCGATTTATTATAAACCTCTTTGAGTCAATCTCTCAAATTCCGCCAGTGACCCAACATCATACCAGTAGCCCTCGTCCAGCAGCGCGCTGCCGACAGATTGGGGGTTTTTCTGAATCATGGACAACAGTGGCCCAACGATTGATTCTACGCGTCCGGGAACGAGCCTGCCGAGGAAAGCGGTCTCCACGATGTAAACTCCGGCGAAAAGGCAGCTCTGAATCCCCGGATGATTAAGCGTATGTCTCATATCGCAGATAAAGCCTCCGGAGTCAATGTTGACGTTGAGAAGCGGTCCGCTGCTACGAAGCGCAAGGGTGACTTCCGTCCGCAGCGTAAAATGCCTGTCAATCAGCGCCGCAAGCGGCAGGTTTGTGATGATGTCGCCGTTGTATACGATGATGCGTTCGTGACGTGCGATCAGGTCTTCGATATTCTTGATGCCGCCTGCCGTGTCAAGGAGAACCGGCTCATGTCGAAATGTGATCGGAATGCCCTGCCAGCTGCCTTCAGGGAAGGCCTCGGCGTATTTTTGGGCGCAGTGATGCGTGTTGACGATGAATCTTTTCACACCGGCCTCACGCAGATGCTCCATCGCGTATGTGATGATCGGTCGCCCGCCAATCGGCAATAGCGGTTTGGGGATATTGTCGGTGAACGGCCTGAGCCTTGTGCCCAATCCGGCTCCTAAAATGAAGGCGGTTTTAATTGTTCTGTTTGACGTATCAAAAAGATTGAGATTCATGCGGACTATTCAGCAGGACTTTGCATAAAAGTCAAGACTATCATGCAAACCGTTGCACGATACTCAATTCGTTCACAAGTACCTCTAAACAAAAAATTTAGCCGAGGCGTAGTGACCGGCTAGATTTACGTCATTAGGGAAGTATCCTTTTTAATTTTGTAGAAACAGGGGGATGGCTCTGTAAAGAAGCATTCCAATCTGTGTCATTTACTAGATATTCGATAATCAGATTATTCCCCTCCCAATAAATATCTTTTACAATACATTTTTTAAAAGATGCCGTATTAAAAGGTATATCTGGGGCCTGATCGTGATTTGTGCTATAAACAGCAACACCATAG
>JAGFXG010000323.1 GCA_017860985.1 Deltaproteobacteria bacterium | reverse complement strand
ACGGCGAAGTACTTGTAATATTCCGGCAGCGTTCCCGGATAATCCTCGCTTGCTTTTCTCCAGCACTCCTCCAGCCTGCGCATGGAATCACAACCGTTGGTGATGATCGCACCGTCAAGGAAATTGTATGAGCCCTGGCCAGCCAGCTGCAGGACACATTTGGGAAGGCTACAGTTCACCGCCCCGAAGTAGGAATCCCCAATGGACATCGATGTCGTGCCGATACCCCGTAACCTGAAGGGCAGCAAACCGGCAGCATGGAGAATCTCTTCGGGTATGAAGGTGCAAGAGTATCCCACGACCTTGCCTCCGTCCTTTTTCCTTTTCTGGACAAAGTCATTTTGCAGACTCCGGGCCGCTTCTTTCATGTTGTTGATCATTTCTCAGCACCCTCCGCAAAGGTTAAGGAAATACCGGCTCCATCTTCTTGGATCGCAAGCTCATTGAAGCCTTTGATAAGTTCGGGAACGATAATGGGGGCAAGGGGCCTGATCGCCTCCACCAGATCCGGAATCAGCCATTGGAAGGTCCGCCTGATCTGCTCGGAATCCATTGAATCCACAATCCCTCCCGCCAGATTTCTGACGATATCGGGCTTGACGTCATGGACCTGATTGAGGACCCTGCATGCCGTATTGATGAGACCGGCAACCTCATAGGTATCAAGGTCCGATACGCTCTCTGATACGGCAGCATTGAATCCGGCCGTGTCAATGTCTTCCAAAACTTTCAATTTGCGGGCTTTCCCTCTGACTTCAGAATTTTTCACTTTGCCCAGGGATGAAAGCACCGACAGCACAATGTGGGGATTGGCATCGAGGGCTTCAGATTTGGCATTCGCAATGCTTTCCTTGTCTTCCGCCAGGCAGATCCGTACCTTTTTTGCCAGCTCGGGATCCATGGTTGAGAAGTAATCTTTGAGGAAGCCGGTGAGGTACTTCTGAAACAGGGGTTTGCCGCCCTTACCGATCAGGAGGCTGCCGGTATGGACTCTCCGGATGAGTTCGAATGCGGTGTTAGTTAGTTTTGCGGCATTTGTTCCATCGAGATCCCTGATCACGGAAAGGACGAGATCTGCCAGGAGATCGGGGCTGAACTGTTCCTCAATGGGCCTCATGATTTCCCGGGCACCTTTTATAGAGGTGTTCGCGAGCGCAATGGCCATTAAGGTGAGCGTGCCGACTTTTGCGGGATACTTCCATAGCTGCTCATTGACCGTTCTGATGAATTCTATCACATGTGGATCAGCCCCTTCGATCATCTCCAGAACTTCGCCGAAATCCATATTCTGAAGGAAGGCGTCAATGGCCTCTCCCCTTTTTTTATCATTGCAGATTTCGCCTGATGCTTGGTCGGCATTGATCTTGCGGGACAGTGTGGTCAGAAGGGTCCCCATGTCTGCTGCCATGGCAACAGCCTTGTCCTGTTCGTCCTTGCCCGGCTTGCCGATCCTTTTTGCAGCCCATAGAGCAGGAGCAGCAAGTTTTTTCTTGAACGTGCTGTCTTTGGCCCAGTTGTTTATGGCTTCCTTCGCAATCTCGGAAACCAGGGCCTTTGAGCCTGAGGACCGAATATTCCTGCCGATGATGCGTGCCATGGTCCGGTTGAAGGACGCCTGATGATCACGGGAATTCATTCCGGCACCTCCGCTTTATTTTTCTGTATCTCTTCGCGAGCCTTTTTTCCGGCCTCTGTCAGGTGTGACTCGAACATGAGATGGCTCATTTTTGTCAGGGTTGCTATCGCCTCATCGCGGGTGAATTTTTCCTCCAGGAGAATGCTGTCACCGAGGTGCATGGTCATACCCACCACGGCATAGGCTGTGGCAATGGGATTTATTCCTTCGATAATGCCTATATCCAGCCAGGTTTGAATGTCATTGGCCAGGTCCTGGGCGATGTCGCTATAGTGCTTCCTGATGATGGCGTCCATCTCTTCGTCTACACCCAGGCTGCCCCGCAACATGAGGAACTGCTGTCGGTGCGAGGTGATGTAGTCGATGTAAGCGCCAAAGCTCTGGTTGAGCTTATCCTCCCTGTCGGCATGTTCCCATATTTTTAGAGGCTCTCTGAGATTCTTAATTCGACTGCGCAGCTCCGTCAGGTTCTTCTGTGTAATCTGCCCGAAGAGGTCGCGCTTGTCCTTGAAGTAGTTGTAGAATGTGCCGGCTGACATGCCGACGGCATTGACGATGTCCATGACTTGGGTGTTGTGGTATCCATTCTTACTGAAAAGCTCTTCGGCAGCCTCAATGATTGTGTCCCGGATGAGTTGCTTCTTCTTTTCAAGGAGTACATTCATGGGATTCCTCTTTCTTGCAACTTAATTTTGGCCCTTTTTTCATTTTGATCTGCACGGGTTGCCATGTCGGGGTAAGCAAATCAAAATGTATAACAATGTGAAACATAATGGTAATCGTTTTTCATTAAAATGAATACAAGGAAAGGGAGGACGCTTTTTCACGATCACCCTTACAATTGTGGAATCCCAAATGCTGCCGAATGCTGAGTAGATGCGAAGACTTGTCAGCCTATTTCATCTCTTTATTCATCTGTCCGGTCAGATCCGAAATTGAAAATTTATTGAAGGGCAGAAAGGATACGCCCAGGACGACTACAACAAACATGGAAAGGAAATGATATACCAGGGCAAAGGAAAACGCTTCCGGTTTGGCTATTCCGAAAAGTCCTAAACCCAGTATGCAGGCATAATGCCAGTTGCCGATAAAACCCGGTGCGGTTGGGATCGCGATTCCTGCAATAAGAATGATCATGATAACAAATGCCGCCACGATCGGAAGGTCAAAACTGAAGGCCAGAAACATGGAATAAATCACTGCGGCATCCACAACCCAGACCACCATGGACAAAAACAGCAGATACAGAAGCCTTTTGACATCGGTGATCACCTGAAAACCGTCTATAAAATGGTGGATCACGCTCATTACTTTTTGCGACAGTTTGCCGGGCAACAGCTGCAGAATCCGGTCAATGATTTTTACGGCGGTTTCTCTTTGCCAGACTAATATGATGATGAAGGCGATGATCAGCATGGTGATTGCGAAAAAAAGAATGCCGGATTTGATCATCCAGGAAGGTAAGTCCTGTAGAAGGAGAACGGCAATCGTGATGGTCAGTACCGAAAGACTGTCCAACACTCTTTCCACAACGATTGTGCCGAATGCCGATGACATTTTAATGGAACTTTTATTTGATATCAGATAGGGCCTGGCCAGTTCACCGATCCTGGCGGGAATTGCGGCAATAGCGAGGAAACCGACGCTGGTTACGGAAAAAAGAGTAAGCTGATCGATCTTTGCCATTGGCTGCAGGATCACCCCCCAGCGGTAGGATCGCAAAGCCTGCATGAGGACGATAAAAAAAAGAGACAGGGCTGCATAACCAAGATGGATTTTCTTCAAATGGAGAAGAGTTTCGTTAAAGTCAATTCCCCGAACCGAAAAATAAATCAGAACGATGCCAAGCACGATGCCGAAGATGAGTTTTTTATTCATGAGGATGCCGGGCCGGTCCTTGTTTTAATCGGGGCGAATCAGCTCTTGGGCAGGTTTTCGGCAATTTTGTCGTGGAGAAGCTGGGAAGACATCTTGTTGCCAACCAGTCCGACGCGAATACCGACAGAGGTTTGATTCTTTGATCGATAGGTAATATCAAACTTGACCTTTTCATTATTGATGATTGCCGTGATCTTTCCCTGCGCGATTTCTTTTGCGGGTTGAACTTCCGTACCATGCATATCAGCGACCGTTTTTTCGCACGCGTTCCACACTTGATCGAATGAAGCAATGTAGTCGGTCTTCAGTTCTCCGTTGACATAAAAATAAGTTCCCGTACCCGCGCCGATTGCCGCACCTCCGATGAGCACGGCCGGAGCACAGCCTGAAAAAAGAACAAGAACAAATAGACAGACAATGAGACGATATTTATGATACTTCATATTTGTCCCTCCGGATCGTTCAATTGAATTGGTGTTAAACATATTGCGGCATGGATTGCAACTCCATATTGTGCGGAACGTCACGAGCTGAGTTTTTCAAATTCTCTCAATATATCTTCCTGTTTTCTGGTCAATTCGGTCGGAATTTCTACAAAGACTTCAATGATCTGATCTCCGCGGCCGTATCCCTGCAGATGAGGGATGCCTTTGCCTTTGAGGCGGAATGTCCGACCGGTTTGTGTGCCTCTGGGGATTTTAATTTTCTCGGTTTCCTTTAAAGTTGGCACTTCAATCGTTGCGCCGAGTGCCG
>JAGFXG010000052.1 GCA_017860985.1 Deltaproteobacteria bacterium | reverse complement strand
GGTCTTCTCCTCGAACATCGCGCCGGTACCTCGTTCCACGATGAGCCATAAGGCGGGATCGGGCTGGGTCAGCCAGAATGAATAGGTCGCCTTGAACATCTTGTACAGCAGCCTGTCGAAAACCGGCGTGGAGAGAGTGACCTTCTTTTCCGTAACGGCCCGGATGATTCGTTTCAGATAAGAGGAGCATTTTTTAAACAGACCCGATTCCGCATCGGCGATTTCCATGAAAGAATTAATGAATCCCGGAAACAAAGACAGGTTTCTCTCAAGAAATTCATTGCTGTGCATGATAATCGCGTCCGCGTAATCGAAAAGATAATGAATGGCGCTGTCTTTGACATCATCGGATGCGGAGGATTTCAGGACATCAAAATAAATTGTCAACAGAATGGATAAAGCGGACAGTCCCTCCGGGTGATTATTGTAGATATAAAAATCACCAATGGAGATGGACTTGAGTTCTTTGAGGACGTAATCCCAGTTTACATAAGGGTGATTGAGCTCCGTCAGCATCTCGCGGGTTTTTTTCTGCAGGCCGTAGTGGTCCCGGACAATCTGTAAAAGCGGCGCGTATTGCTCGGGAATCCGGACGTCCGTGGCCGTCCTTTCCAGATTGACCTTCAGCGCTGATGAAACCCACGGATTACTCTTCTCAACGGGTTTTTGTTTTGTTGCCATATGAAACAATCCTTCTCCAGAGAGATTAAACAGAATTTACGCCGAATTTCAAGGCCGTAATATCTAACGAAAAGTTTGGCGAAGCTAAAGGCGTACTTGAGAAAACTAACTTTTCTTTTTTAGAATGATTTTCCAGCAGCACGACCATTAGCTGAATCATGCCGGCGACACAAAAAGACATGATGATCGTCAATCCGTAAGTCAATGACGCTTTACGGCATCCGCCGTTGCCTCGGCTTGCGCCTCCACAAAAAGCGTTCCCATTCCACCATGGAGTTTCAGGGGATCAAAAAACATGATAGCCGCATTCACCGTGGCCATGCCCAATCCCATGGGGATCATGAGCAATGCCTCCAGATACCCCTTTTTGCCCATGTAGACCAGCAAGAGCCCAAGCCCGATCAGGCCGATTCTGGCAATGGCCATTTTAGGGTTATTGGAAAACGCGTCCGCTAAAGTGGTGACACCCTGAAATATATTGGCAACAGCATCCCATGTCATTGATTATTCTCCTTGTGATATTAAGGATATAATTCGGCATTTCCGGTTCGATAAGATTTCCCGCTGATAGCACGTTGTTTTTTGTGAAGTCAAACGTTCTTTTTTCATTCTAACAGCATTCATACAATAAATGTTTCCACTTCTTATTATGTTGACAAAAGAAACCCCTTGCCAATATAAGACTATAAGACATGAAGCAATTATGTAACAATTGTTATATAATTCCCCGGCGATAAAAGTCGACAACAAAAAGGCCGGAGAGGAAATCCGAATCCGATGCCGGTGACAGGCTTTGATGATACCTCCCTTGCTGTTCGGTTGCGAATGGAATGGGAATCAGCAGAGGGTTGATGACGTACACTGCTGAACCAGCCTGCCATGCTTTTATCATAGGCTGAATATCAGAAAGGATTGATGGATTGATGTCATATCAGAGTGTTGCAGATGTTGAAATGAGGCTGACGAAGGCCGGATATATCCCTTCGCGGGAAATCGCCACGGTTATATTCCTCGCGCAGGCGACCCAGAAACCTGTATTAATCGAAGGGCCGGCGGGCGTCGGCAAGACGGAACTGGCCAAGGCGGTCGCCCGCAGTCTGGATCGGGAGCTGATCCGTCTGCAATGCTATGAAGGTCTGGACGAGGCCAAAGCGCTGTATGAATGGGAGTATGCCAAGCAGCTGCTCTACACCCAGATGGTCAAGGACAAAATTAACGATATCATTGGAACAACATCAACATTGACCGAAGCGGTGGATCACATCGCGGCGCAGGAAGATGCGTTTTTTTCCGACCGGTTTATCCAGCCCCGCCCGCTTCTGCAGGCCATCAGTTCTGCTCTGCCCGTGGTGCTGCTCCTGGACGAAGTGGACAAATCCGATCCGGAATTTGAAGCCTTTCTGCTGGAGCTGCTTTCCGACTTTCAGGTCTCCATTCCTGAACTGGGAACACGCAAAGCCATCAGGATCCCCTTTGTTCTGTTGACCTCCAACAACTATCGGGACATGAGCGACGCTCTCAAGCGCCGCTGCGTTCATCTGTATATTGATTATCCGGCGCGTGACACGGAGATTGCCATTGTCCGTCTGAAAATCCCGGACATTGAAGAAAAACTCTGCGCAACGCTCGTGGACGCAATTCGCAAAATCCGCACACTCGATCTGAAAAAAAGCCCCAGCATTTCAGAAACCCTCGACTGGGCGCAATCGCTTCTGGCCCTGCAGATCCATGAGCTGAGCCCTGAAGTTGTCTCCGAAACACTCAACGTCATTTGCAAATACCAGTCAGACCTGGAAAAAGTTCGCAAAAACATAGATCGGGTGGTTATCTGAAGGACCGGGGGCCGGCCGGCGTCCCGCATCCCGCGGAAATCCTGTCGTGGTGATTTATGGTCAACCTTATTTCTCAATTTGTTTCCTGCTGCCGGGCGGCGGGTCTTCGAGTCTCCACCTCGGAGGTTCTCGACAGCCTCCGGCAGCTGCAGCTGATTGATCCGACCGACGAGTTGCAATTCCGGTCGCTGCTTCGCGCCAATTTCGCCAAAAGCCTGAGAGATCTGCAGCATTTTGACCGCCTATATCACCTGTTCTTTCACGAAATGCGCGTCAATACGGGCGATATGCGCCTAGCAGCCGATCAGACGGAGCAAATCCGGAAGGCTGCAGGCGTTCTGAAGGAACAGCCCCACGACAACCCTGTTTACGACGCAGTGGTAGACTTCCTGGGCGGCAATCCCATGACACTGCTTGCGGAAATGCGCCGCATTCACATGGAATCAGACGATCAGGCAGCGCCCACCCGTTTTAATTTCGGGCCGCTGGCCAGCCGGTTCAATGTCCTGATGCAGATTAACACGGCGGCAACGGCTGCCTCCCTGCTCATCGAAGAAAACTACCTGAAAATGGACCCTGCCGCCCTGCAAAATCTGTCCTCTCATTTTGAAGAACGGCTGGATGCCGCCCGTTCCATCCTGATGTACGAACCCCGACCGGGAGACACCGGCACACGTAAAGTGAAGACCTACGAGCAGCGGCTGAAGGATCTGGGAGAAAAAGCATTTTCATCCTTCACCCGCCAGGAAGTTGAAGAAATGCGGGAAGCCATAGACAAGCTGGTGCGCAAGCTGAAAAATATCATCAGCCGCCGCTATGCCGTGCGGGACCGGGGAAATCTGGACGTCAAGAAAACCCTCAGGGCTTCCGCCAAATACAACGGCGTCCCTCTGGACATCAAATACCGCAGGAAAGCTATGCGGAAAAGCCGGATCGTGACGCTGTGCGACGTTTCCGGCTCCGTCTGGGCGGCAGCCCGCTTCATGCTCAACCTTCTTTATTCCCTTCAGGATTGCTTTGACAAGGTAAACAGCTTTGTCTTCATTGACCAGTTGACGGATGTCACCGGCATCTTTGAAGAGCAGGAAATCGCCGAGGCGATTCGCATTGTCATGGAAGAAGCGGACGTTCATTATGAAGCACCGACGGATTACGGAGAGACCTTTCGCCATTTTAAAAGAAATCACATGGAACTGCTGACAAAGAAGACAACGCTCATCATCGTCGGTGACGGACGTTCCAACTACATGAATCCCGAAGATGCGATTCTCGGCGAAATGAGGGACCGCTGCCGGCGGGTCATCTGGCTCAACCCGGAACCGGAAAACCTGTGGGGTACGGGCGACAGTGAGATCAAGACCTACACCCATCATTGCCACGAAGTTCGTCCCTGCCGGAACGTCAACCAGCTGATCACCTTTATTGAGGAACTCATCCTGTAGTCAGGCCGTCGGAGGCCGTTTCAAATAACGCGAGGCAATATGGACAGGACCGAAACAGAAAACTTCAAAACCCCAAAAAATCCGGCGGGTGCGTTTGCCGCCCAGTACGTTGCAAGCCGCCTGGATCTGCAGACGGGGCAGGAATTTCCCATGGATATCTGGCAAAAGATGGGCAAGGCCGGCCTTTTCAAAACCGGCATCGACCGGATGTACGGGGGTGATGGCGGCGGATATATCGATCTTTTGAAAGCGGGAGAGTCGTTCGTCAGAAACGGCTACAACCTCGGGCTGGCCTTATCCTGGCTCTACCAGCAGATTATTGCCCATTACATCATAAGGATTTTCGGAACGCGCGAACAACAAAGTCAGTACCTGATGGCCGCGGCTGCGGGAAAAATCACCCTGTCTTTTGCCGTATCCGAGCCGGGCAGGGGGTCCCGCCCGAAGCAAATGGCGACAACGGCCCGAAAGCAGGGCAGCCTTTACATTTTAAACGGAGAAAAAACCTATTTGACCAACGGCCCCATCGCGGGGATTTTTATTGTCATTGCCGTAACGGACGACAAAACACCGGAAAAGCGTTTTACAGCCTTTATCGTGCCTCGCACAACGGAAGGCGTCACTGTCACACGGCCGATGGCGATGAATTTTCTAAAGCCTTCACCGCATGGCGGTATTAAACTGGAAAACTGCCGGGTCGGGAAGAAATCTGTCCTGGGAAAGGAAGGAAGCGCCTGGCGGGACATGGTCGTCCCCATGGGAGAAATAGAAGACGTTGTCATGATGGGACCCGTGCTGGGAGGCGCAGCCGCGCAACTGTCCCTCCTGCTCGCGGCCATCCGGGAACATCCGTCTGAGCCGGACATCATGCTGCAAAGTGAACTGGGAGCCCTTCACGCGCTTTTGCAGACCATGCGGGTCATTGCCTATGAGGCGGCCGGCAGGCTCGATCGGAACAACGCCTCGCCCGTCCCGCTGATGATCACGTTTACCGGAACCGCGACTGAATTTCACGAACGCATCACACAAATAACCGATCGTCTTGAAATCACCGGATCTTTCGAATACACTTATCTTCACAGGGACATAGAATCAATGTTGGCGCTTAAGAAAGGCCTGATGCAGATCCGGCAGAAAAAAATCGGCAGTGCGCTCCTGAAAGCATAAGGCCGGAGCATCTACTTCCCAAGCGTGTATTGATTCATCACGTTCAGATTTTCGATCATGAACTGCCGCGTCATTTCCGCGGTCTCTTCCACCGACAAGTCCTTAAAAGCCGAATAGGGAATTTCTTCAAATATTTTTATGTACAATTTTTTCACACCGGTAAATATGATGGTGTGTTTGGGCAGTGCCTTCCAAGTTCCGCTGATCACAATGGGCAGAATGGGCACTTTCTTTTTGTGCGCCAGCTGGAAGGCGCCGAGTTTAAAGGCCTTGATCTCGCCGTCCTGAGAACGGGTCCCTTCCGGGAACATAAAAACGGAACTTCCCTCATCCAGATGCACTTCACATGCAGTCAGCATTTTAGCAATGCTTTCCTTGTCGCCACGCTTCAGTTTAACATAACGATTCAGAACCATGTTCCAGCCGATGAGCGGAAACCTGAACATTTCAATTTTGGACACCCATTTGAAGTGAAAAAAAAGGCGAAAAGCAATCAGGATATCCAGCTGAGACTGATGATTCGAAACCACCATATACGCAACATCTTTGCGAACATTTTCACGACCCTCAATGCGGACCTTCCAGGCGGGCAGCATCCAGGAATAAATCGAAGCCCAAAAGCAGGTAAACAGGTGGAGGAACCTCAGGCGGCGGTCAAAAGGATAGGTCACCAGACGGATCGTCAAAGCGATTATATAAAGCGGAATCGACGTCAAAACCACAATGAAAAAAAATAAGTAAGTAACCAAACGGCCTGTCATATTAAATCTGTCCATTCATCCTTTTCATTAAAATCATGATTCAAATAATGTAGGAAAGTATAAAAAAAAGCTTTTTGTGTGTCAATCATATTCATAAACACATCCTCATAAAAAAATCAATTTCTCAATAATTATACAACGGTTGCTGTACATAGATAATAACTTCCATATTTTTTGCAATGAATATGCTTGACACCGGACAACTATCCAAATATAAATCTACCACCTGTTGACCCGGTGTTTATCGAAGAAGCCATAATGGCGTTCTGCTCAATAGCATTGAGGGATAAATCCTGATCCACCCGGAGTTGAAGGCTCTGATCGCGTCTTTTTGCACACACAAATATGGTTATCCGGCATAAGGCCAAACGCATGAGTATTTTATTTGAAACAGTACAAATAAAAAATTTAACCTTGCGCAACCGGTTTATCCGGTCCGCCACCTATGATGGCATGTCCGATCTCACCGGTCGGGTAACCGAAAGCCAGCTGAAGCTGGTTTCCGATCTTGCCGAAGGCGGCGTCGGGCTGATTATTTCCGGCATCATGTACGTTCATCCATCCGGGCAGATCTCATCTTTTATGAATTCAATTGCAGATGACAAACTGATTCCCGGTTTACGGAAACTCAGCGAAAAAGCCCATGAGCATGGCGCTAAAATTGCCGTTCAGCTTTATCACGGAGGCCGGGAAGCCCGTTTTGTCAAAACCAGGAAGCAACTGCCCATCGCTCCATCCGTCATTGCTGATGATCCTTACTACAAAGGAAGTTATCGCGAAATAACGGAAGGGGAAATCGAGGAAATTCTTGATGCGTTTGGCCAGGCGGCCCGCAGGGCTCTGGAGGCCGGTTTTGACGCTGTTCAGGTTCACGGTGCCCACGGGTATCTGTTCAGCCAGTTTCTTTCACCCTTCACAAACAGACGGTCCGACCGGTGGGGCGGATCCCTCTCAAACCGGCTGCGCCTGCATCGGGAAACATACCGGAAAATCCGAAGCACGGTTGGAGCAGATTACCCTGTTTTGATCAAGCTGGGTGCTGAAGACGGATTTGCGGGGGGACTTACCCTGACCGAAGGAATTCAAGCCTCCCAACTGCTGGCCGAGACCGGTTATGACGCGATTGAAATCAGCTCCGGTGTACGTGGCGAAAAATATGATGGAACGGAGTATAAAACAAAAATCAACAAACCGTCACGGGAAGGTTATTTTCGCCTCTGGGCACGGGAAATCAAAAAAAGTGCAATAGTCCCGGTCATTGCCGTGGGCGGTCTGAAGACGTTCACCATGATGGAGGATATGATCCGGAAACGGGAAGCTGATTTTATTGCACTGTGTCGACCGTTAATTTCAGAACCGGATTTGATTCGAAAATGGGAGCGGGATCCTAAGAAGAAGCCGCGCTGTGTCTATTGCAATAAATGCCTCGAAGAGCTGCATTACGGAATCCCGCTGCACTGCGTCACCTTTAGTAAAAAATAGGCTGTAAGATTTTAGACTGTAGAGGCTGTT
>JAGFXG010000322.1 GCA_017860985.1 Deltaproteobacteria bacterium | reverse complement strand
GAATATGGAAAAGCAAGCCATGGGTATATTTGATGTGTTCAATAAAATATCAGTCGTCCCGCGGACCGACCTGGTCTGGATCACATCTGTCGCAAAGCAAAAGGGAGCAGTGGGTTACCTGACAAAAAACAGGCCTGACCTTTGCGTAGCATGGTTCGAGCAGACGCAACGGACATTTAAACGCCATCTTAACGAAGAGAATCAGGTGAATATCGAAATCAAATTGGCTGGATCCATGCGTTTATATGACCTCAACAACAAGAATGCTGTCTTTCTGGAACACTATCCGGTTTATTCCAAAGAGGCAAACCTGCTTTCAGAATACAGACCTGCCCATGTCTGCTTCTTGAATTCCCTTGATGACCCCATTTTTCAGCTCTTCGGCGGGAATATCGCAAGCCTGATGCGAGGTCTGGGGCTTGGTGAGGATGAGTACATCGAAAACGACATGGTGTGCAATGCCGTGATGAAGGCACAGAAGAAACTGGAGAAAAAATTCCGGGACGATTTCTATGCCCGATCTAGCGAAGAATGGATGGAAATGTACAGGACATACCACCAACAGCGACTGCGTTGACATATCTTACGGTAATTCAGGAAGACAGTCCTTCATTAAAAGAAAAGGAGTTAACCGCAAACGGCTAACCCCTTGATATAATTGGTGCGCCCAGCAAGATTCGAACTTGCGACATCCAGATTCGTAGTCTGGCGCTCTATCCAGCTGAGCCATGGGCGCGTTTATTTTACCTGACGAGGCAGCCCTATAGCACATTATTGGCGCGATGCAAAATGAAAATATGCCTGCATGGATATGCTTATAGCATGACCCCAGGGGCGCTCCTGCGACACCACAGAGTTTCCGGTCCACTCAATAATCATCAATACAATTCCGAGAAGGGGTCCCATCCGGCGTCCTCTTTCCAGTCGTACTCAATTTCAATGCTCTGCTGTTTTGCAACATCATGGCCCAGCAAATCTGCAATAAAGCCAAATGTCATGTCCATTCCGGCACTTACCCCGGAGCTGGTGTAAATATTTCCGTCTCTCACCCATCTTGCCTTTTTAATCCATTCCACATCAGGAGATTCCTGGATCGCCCAGGAAAACAGACGCTTGTTCGCGGTTGCTTTTTTGCCTTTTAGCAGTCCCGTTTTTGAAAAAAGAATGGATCCGGTGCAGACCGTCAGGATGTATTCGGCTCTCATTGCCAGGGATTTCAAATCGCTCATCCATTGTTCATCCCTGAGCAGGTTTACCACACCAAGCCCGCCGGGAATCAGCAGGATGTGTCCCGATCCCGAAAGCCCTTCCAATGTTTCCGTGACAACGGGGACGTTTTGCGTGCTTGTAATGATCCCTCCTGTTTGAGAGACAAACTGAAGGCTGAAATAATCTTTGAGCCTTCCCAGAATTTCAACAGGCCCGAACACATCCAGCGTTTCAAAATTCCGGAATAATATGGTGATCACATTTTTCATTTCTTTTGCTCCAATTTTAGCTTTACGGTGTTTGCACCGCGGACGGAATTCGTCAGGACAATCTGATCCGCGCTTTTCAGGTCTTTGAGGTAAAGTATTTTTTCTATGGCATTGAGCTTTCTGATCATTACCTGCCTGGCGATGCCGTTTAATAATCCGCATGAAAGAGGCGGCGTATACCACCTGCCTTTCTTTAGGATAAAGATATTGGATATCGCGCCTTCGGTAATTTCGTCTTTTTCATTTTGAAAAACAACATCAAAATATCCACGGGCCGAGTATCTTTTAAATTCTTCATCGTAAAGTTTCCGGTGGGTTGTCTTGTGATATAAAAAAGGATCGCCGGAATTTGTTTTGCGCTCAGACACGGCAATAAATAAAGAGGACGCGGAAAGTGAAGCAGCCGGCTGATGCTGAATCAAAATATCCCCATCTGGTTTCAGGAGCAGACGCAGGCGGATGCTGCCGGATAGTTTTGCCGCGTAAGCGCTTAGCGCAGTTTTTATTTTATCAACAGAGCACGCGATGGAAAAATAGCGGGCCGATTTTTTTAAGCGCCGCAGATGACTGCTTAAATACTTTATCTTTCCGTTTTCAAGAAGCATGGTTTCAATGAGCGCAAATTCCGGCATGGTTCCGGTCAGGAATTTTCCCTTGAGCCTGCATTCCTCAAATTCATCTTTTGGACGGGAATCATAAACAATCCCTCCACCGACTCCCATCCGGGCCTGATATTGATAGCTGGACTGACGCCGGAGGTCGATGGTCCGGATGGCGACATTAAAAACGGCCTGGCCGTCCGGGGCAAAGTAACCGATGGCGCCGGTGTAAATATTTCTTGGACCGCGCTCCAGCTCGCTGATGATTTTCATGCTCCGGATCTTCGGCGCGCCGGTCACAGAGCCGCAGGGGAAAAGGCTTTTAATCATGTCCGATATTTTAATTTGCGGCCGGAGCCTGCCGGTCACGGTGGAGGTCATCTGCAGCAGGGTTTCATACTTTTCCACTTCGAAAAGTTTTTTCACCTTTACTGAACCGGGCAGACAAATCCGGCCCAGATCGTTTCTGAGCAGATCTACAATCATGACATTTTCGCTTTGATTTTTCGTGT
>JAGFXG010000051.1 GCA_017860985.1 Deltaproteobacteria bacterium | reverse complement strand
AAAAGATTCCAACCACACCGGCGATTCTTGCCTTAAAAGCAAATAATGCAGTCTTTACGCTGCATTCCTATAAATATGAAGATAAAGGGGGAACGCGCGTATCATCTGCCAGACTTGGCGTGGATGAACATTGTGTGATTAAGACTCTGGTGATGGAAGATGAAACCGCCAAACCACTTATCATCCTGATGCATGGGGATAAGGAAGTCTCGACAAAAGCACTGGCCCGCGTGCTGGGAGTAAAATCCATCACACCCTGTAAACCTGATACCGCTCACAAACACACCGGCTTCATGGTGGGAGGGACATCCCCGTTCGGAACCAGGAAACCATTGACTGTCTGCATGGAAAAGACCATCGCTGACTTGCCCGAAATATTTATCAATGCCGGGGCCAGGGGATTGCTAGCAAAAATGCCGCCCTCCGAGCTGGTTCGCATTCTGGAGCCACGCGAAGTCAGTGTTGCGATATAATTTGCCTTTTTGGATGAAAAAAGAGATAATACACTAATAGTTTTGAGGGGATATTTATGCCAGACAATGTCATTATCCGCTGTCTGAACTGCGGTACCAAAAATCGCATACCGAAACAGAAGTTTCAGGGCCGTCCAACATGCGGCAACTGCCACGCTCCCCTGGATGACCTGATTATCCGATGCCTGAAATGCGGAACGAAAAACCGGATGCCTGAAGAGCGCCTTAATGCAAAACCGCTTTGCGGCAAGTGCGGTGAACCGCTTGTTATCGCGAAGCAGGACATCAAACCTATCGATGTCACCGATGATTCGTTTGCCCGCGAAGTACTGACCACGGAGACTTCCGTGCTGGTCGATTGCTGGGCACCCTGGTGCGGCCCCTGCAAAAGCCTTGCCCCAGTCATTGACGAACTCGCATCGGATTATGCCAACGGCGTCAAGGTCGTCAAACTGAATGTGGACGAAAATCCGGTTACCGCATCCCAGTATGGAATTCGCAGCATTCCCACCATGCTTTTTTTCCGGGAAGGAAGACTTGTGGAACGCCTTGTGGGTGCCCATCCGAAACAGGAAATTGAGAAGCACCTTCTCGCCATCATTCAGACAAACTGAAGCGGAAAAGCCGTCCATGGGAAAGCACAGAAAAAAATCCTATACCTGTAAAATATTCACTGTCTGGGAAGAAGAAGTTGAGCTTGCCACGGGTAAAAAAACCCGGCAAAGCTGGATTGACCATAAACCAACCGTCGCGGTTGCTGCTGTCAACGCCGAAAATGAGCTTCTGCTGATCAGACAATTCCGCGTCCCGACCGGACAAAACCTTCTGGAAATTCCGGCCGGCTCTTTCGATGACGACGGCGAATCGCCGACAGACTGCGCACAAAGGGAGCTTGCCGAAGAAACGGGGTATCGGGCCGGGAAGCTGACAAAGCTTTTTGCCGGATACCTTCTGCCCGGTTACTGCAATGAATTTATGTATTTTTTTCTGGCGCAGGATCTGGTTTACGCGCCGCTTACGCCGGATGAAGATGAATGCATTGACGTCATCCCGGTCAGTTTTGCACGGGCTGCCGAATTCTTGAAAAGCGGCGAATTGAATGACGCCAAAACGGTTTTGGGTATCATGCTGGCCCGCAACCATTTAAACAATGTACTGGATTTTTAATAGCTGCTTTTTGAAATCAACGCCGCTTCTTTTTTCTTTTTTCCAGCTGAATTTCCAGGTTCTTCAATTGCTGAAGCCCTTTTGCCAGTTCTTCATTTTCCTGCTGCAATCTTGATATTTCAGCTGTGTGTCTTTCTTCCGCCTGTCTGCTTTTATTGCTTGACGCCGCTAAATCTTGCATAAGTTTTTCCTGCTTTTGTTCTGCCTGGTCCAGCTTCAGTTCCAGTTCGGAAATCCTGTTCAGGCTGATAAGAAAAGCCTTCGCGGCGTCGGCCCACTTGCTTTTCGGATATTGCTGGATCAAATTTTCCAGCCTTATTTTTGCCTCATTGTATTGCGGTTCTTTTCCTTCATTGCTTAAAAAGGAAAGCGCCTCCGTGAAGATTTCTTTGTCCGAAGGTTTTATGCTGAAAAAGCCGTTTGAAAGCTGTGCGGTACCTTTTTGGTCTGCATTGTTATTGATTCCGCCGGTTGTTGCGCAACCCAGTAAAATTACGGTAAGCACTATAAAATAAATCAGTCTTTTCGATTGCATGATCATGAGTCCAGCTCCAGCGTGCTTTGCATGGTCGTCGGTTGCAATAATCGTCTCCTTTCTACATCTTGTTCCGTCACATAATTGCTGCCCGGCAACATTTTTGCGTATTCCTTCAGCTCCGCGGCCATTCTGGCCATATCCAGCGGATTTTTAAAACGCGATCCATCATCTGTGACAATAGCCGCCGTAATAGTAATCAGCGGGAACTTCTGCATCGTTCCCTGACGGTTTTTCCCGATAAAGTACCCGTTTTCCGCATCCTCTCTTGCATAATAACTCATGATGCTCTTTTCAAAATCAACCACGAGTTTCCGGCAGATGCTCTGGACCTGGTCCGGATTGCCGATGACGACAAAATCATCTCCGCCAATATGGCCGATAAATATTTCTTCCATCCGCTCGCCGCTGATATACCCTGTAAGGATATTGGCTACTTCTTTGATCACTTCGCTTCCCCAAGCATATCCGTACTTATCGGCAAACGGCTTGAAATTGTCAAGATCCACCTGACATAGAGAAAAGGTTTTCCCCTTAGCCAGCATTTGTTCGATCCTGTTTTCTATTGCCAGGTTTCCCGGCAGACCGGTAAGCGGGCTGGCATCGAGATTCAGCTCTTCCAGCACTTTGAGCCTCTGGGTCATTTCGGCAAAAGATTTAGCCAGTGCGCCAATCTCATCATCCCGTCTTGCTTCAATTTTATGATCCAGGTTGCCTTCCGCAATGATTCCCGCGGCCGTCTGTAGCTGCTTGAGCGGCTTGGAAATATTGCGGGTCAGGATCAGCGCGAAGGCGATGCCCAGGATCAAGCTGAACAAGGCGATGCCAATCGTCATGTGCGTATCCTTTATACCCTGCCCAGCAATCCTGTTCATTTCATCATTAATGGCCTGATCCACATTGACTTGGATATATCTGATCTTTGATGCCATCTCATCAACCGCGGCTCTGGCCGACATGTCGGAAAGGGCCTGCGCTTCCGGCACTTTGCCGCTTTTCAGCAAAGCAATTTCTTGTGAAAATAATTCCTTTAAGCGATTCTGCAGTTTGTCCAGTTCGTCAACGGTTTTTTTTGTTTTCGGGTCAGGACTTCCATTCCGCATCCCCGCCAGCACTTCATTAAATTCACTGCTGCGCTGCCAGAAAATCTGTTCCAGAACGGGGTCTTTCAGGATCAGATATTTTTTTTCAATTGCTTCCTGGGCCAAAAGCGTATCCATCAGCGTTTTTGAATTTTCGACCAGGACAAATTTCTGTGTGGCGAGATTATATGCCACACCGCTGAGTTGCTGCAGGCTGAACAACGCATAAGCGCTGGCCAGTATGGTCAAAAAAGCCATGAATAAATAACCCAGCAACAATTTGCGGCTGATCGTGAGTTTCAATTTTCTAAAACCTGTGGAAATTGCTGTAATTGCATCATGATATTCACCACAGCACCCTTTGTTTCTCCGTAACACAACCGGTGTGTTTCCGTAAAGAATAATTTATTTTTATGCCGGTTTTTTTCCTTTTTTGAAAAATGGAAAGCTTCTTGCCACGAACGTAAAGTTTTGTTAAGCTTCTTCTGGGGAAAAAGGCTGCACTTTCATCAATCCTGGAAACATGCTTAGACCGGGCAGCGTCCGTTGCCCGTATGTTGATTATCCGAAGTAAGGGAGACGCTATCATGATTTATAATGAAGAATTTGAAACCCTGCCGCGCGAGGCACTGAAAGCTTTACAAGTCAAAAGACTCCAGCGGGTCCTGCAGCGGGTTTATCACTCTGTCGGTTTTTATAAAAAGTCGCTGGATGCCGCCAAAATATCACCGGATGATTTTCGTTCCCTTGATGATTTAAAAAAGCTTCCCTTTATTACGCGTCAGGACCTGCGCAACAACTATCCCTTTGGGCTTTTTGCCGTTCCGATGAGCAATATTGTCCGTCTGCACGCATCATCCGGGACCTCCGGTCGGTCTTCCGTGTTCAGTTATACGCGGCGGGATCTGGATACCTGGACAGAACTGACGGCCCGTTCCCTCGTCGCTGCCGGTCTGACCAAAAACGACATCGTCCATAACGCATTCAGCTACGGATTGCTCCCCGGGGGCCTCGGCCTGCATTACGGCGCTGAGAAAATCGGGGCCAGCGTCATTCCGATGTCTGACGGCAATACCAAGCGCCAAATCACCCTCCTGCAGGACTTCGGACCGACCGTGTTGTGTTCAACACCCTCCTACGCCCTGCATCTTGCCGAGGAAGGCAGGGCAATGGGTGTGGATATGAAATCCCTGCAGCTTCGTGTCGGCATCTTTGGAGCGGAACTATGGAGCGAAACCACCCGCGACGTCATTGAAAATGCTTTCGGCATCAAGGCCCTCAACATTTTCGGCCTTTCGGAAATGCTGGGACCCGGTCTCGCAAGTGAATGCCTGGAGGGCAGGCACGGTATGCACATCTGCGAAGATCATTTTCTCGTGGAAACCGTCAATCCGGCAACAGGCGAGGTCCTGCCTGAAGGAGAAGAAGGCGAACTGGTCTTTACCAGCCTGACCAAGGAAGCGTTTCCGCTGGTCCGCTACCGTTCCGGTGATATATCACGCTTGATTCCCGAACCCTGCCGCTGCGGCCGCACCCATATCCGGATGGAACGAGTTCTCAAGCGCAGCGACGACATGCTGACGATTCGCGGCATCAATATCTTCCCCTCACAGGTGGAAGCGATCCTGAAGGAGATCCAGGGCGTCGAGCCGGACTATCAACTGATTATCGACAAAGTCGGGGCCCTGGACGCCGTCGAACTGCATGTGGAAGTCAGCGATAAATTCTTCAGCGAATCGGGCGGCGTCAAGGAATTGCAGATCATTGAAAAAAGAATTGTGAAAGACATGAAGGATTATTTAAGCATATCTCCACGAGTCAAACTGGTTGCCCCGCAAACACTGAAGGAACAAGGTAGGAAGGTCATCGACAAACGCGTCATTTGATGCCGTTCATTTTTCAGGGAAATGCGGCATCCCGCGGGAAATGGCCCGATTTGCTTTGAGGGTGCCCGGCGGTTTCCCGCCGACAACATGAAAAAAGAATTCTGGAGGAAATATGAAAGTCGAACAAATCTCTGTTTTTCTGGAAAACAAACCCGGTTCGCTTGAACACGCCACCCGTGTGCTGAAGGAAAACAAAATCAATATCCGCACCCTGTCGCTGGCGGAAACCGTGGACTTCGGTATTTTGCGTTTAATCGTCAATGATGTGGAAAAAACCAACAGGGTCCTCAAGGACGCTGGGTTTCGCGTCAGCAAAACCGTTGTCGTGGCCGTTGAAGTTCCCGATCAGCCGGGCGGCCTGCACAGCATCATGGAAGTCCTGACAAAGGAAGCCATTAATGTTGAATATCTCTATGCCTTCGTTGAAAAAAGCGGCCAGAACGCCGTTATTATCTTCCGCTTTGATGATCCGGAAAAGGCAATAGACGTTTTATTGAAACACAAGTTTACGGTGGTGCCGGGGGCACAGCTCTACGAGTTTTAAGGAGGAATCCTTGAAGCAAGCCATTTCTGATTTTCTCAAACCGCAGGTTACAGACCTTGGTTTTGCCTCTATTGATCGTTTTGCCGCCGCTCCCGGGGCGCATCATCCCGAACGAATCTGCCGTAATGCTCAAACCGTCATCGTTTTCGGTATTACCGTTCCCCGCGGAATGCTCAAATCGCCAGATTATAACCTTTATGCCCTGCATCGAAGTTATCACAGCGCCTACATGCGCATAGATGAAACTGCTCTCGCCCTTTGCAATTATATCGAATCTATCGGGAAGTATCTAGCCGTCCCTATACCGAGTTACGCCCCGATGGTCTTTCATCAGTTTGAACCGTGGGGAATTCTTTCTTTAAAACACGCCGCAGTGAATGCCGGCCTGGGCAGTTTCGGCCGGAGCGGCCAGGCTTATCATCCCCAATATGGCGCGCTGTTGCGGCTGGGGGCCGTTGTCACAGATGCGGTTATTGACGCAGACCCGCTCCTTGCTACCGATCCCTGCCCGCCCGCTTGTAAAGCCTGCTCCAAAGTCTGCCCGGCAAAAGCTTTTGATGCGGATGGAAAATTCAATAAAATGACCTGCCTGGGTCACACGATCAAGCATGCCATTTATCCACTGGCGCTTAACAGCGAAGCCGGCTTGAAAAACATCGAACGGGTCATCAACACAGCCGGACACAATTACTGGATTGGCTGCGATGAATGTCTGAAGGTTTGTCCGTTAAATATGAAAAAAGATCCGGCTAAAGATTCATAAACATATTCATTTAAAAAAGCATTATATACACCTGTCCTGTGCCGCTTTCGTAATCTCTTTTGTTCAAGAAGATCAAAGTGGTTTCCCGCATTCCTTGCACTTGCCGTCCGGTCCGATCACACCTATGCAGCTGCCGTCACTGCACAAAACCCTTTTATCCCATTCGTTGTCAGAGGCGAAGTCTTCCGATGAAACAGGATTTGTTTTCTCTATGACGACAGGTTCAGCAGTTTCTTTATCGTGACCCTGGGGGAGAACGCCCTCATAAGTTTTACCGCATTCCCTGCATTTGCCGTCCGTACCTATGGTGCCGATACAGGACCCGTCACTGCACAAAACGCGTTTATCCCAGTCTTCACCTTCGTTAAAAATAATTTCGGCCATGCTTCTCTCCGCATTTTATTGATATGGTATTCTTATGCCGAGCCTGTAAAAAAGTCAATTCGAACCAAAATATTCCATTGGACAAAACCTTTAAAATGTAATGCTCTGAACGAATATATCCTAAACGTTGTGGCTCTTTGCAAAATGCAGCATCAGACAGCCGAACTGTTTGAGCCCGCGGGGCGAGTTTTCGGCTGTCGTGTAATGAGCATTAGAGACACAGTTGCAGGATATTCTGAGCGAAGAGCAGAACATTTTAAAGATTTCATCCGTTATCCCTTAATGCAGGCAATTGACTTTAAGCGTGCCACCTTTTTCGCAATGCCCGCATCATGAACCACCTGGACGACGTCGTTCAAATTCTTATAGGCTTCCGGCATTTCTTCTCCCAGTGTTCCCTTGCTGCCGGCCATAACCAAAACACCCTGATCGGCCAGTTCGCGGCTGATGGAGCGGCCACGGCTGATCTTGATGGCCTGGGTTCGACTCATGACCCGCCCTGCGCCATGACAGGCACTGCCGAAGGTTTCCTGCATGGCTTTTTCCTGACCAACTAATATATAAG
>JAGFXG010000050.1 GCA_017860985.1 Deltaproteobacteria bacterium | reverse complement strand
ATGGCTTGGATATCTTTTCGATTCTCCTCTCCCTTCGGAATCCGGGGCTCCCTTGGGAATACCAGAATAAAATCTGATGCTTAGAATACATTTAAATACCTTTTTCTAAACAGCAGGGTATCGTTCTCCCCATCTTCCAACTTGAGGCTCAAGGCAATAGAGTGTCATCTCTTAAGAGCATCCTTGACTTATTAGCAATTATAATATAAAAGACCTCGTCTTGAAAAAGGCAAACCGCATTGAAAAAGCGGGACGCAAAGTTAACGGACCTAATTCCCGTTTACGGGATACGGTGGCTGAACTGCCGGATAGGATATTTACTCGCAATATAAAATGCAATTACATCACTACTTCGAGTTAGTTCCCCGTATTAAAATTGAAAAATCCGTTAACTCTAGCTTAAATTGTGTAACAAGTATTAGGATGCAGCTCAATACTTGTTTATTATCCGTAAGCTTCAGCTATTAAAGCTGACAATGAATAAGAAAGGAAGTTAAACAAAATGAAAAAATTAATGATTGGAACAATACTTTTGGCCCTGATAACGGTAGCTTCTATGCCGGCAATTTCACAGGCTCAGCAACTGAATTCTATGGGGATTCCGATAGAAGATCCGTCTAAGCCATCACCAAAACCGCAGGTGCAGCAACAGCCGAAACCACAGGCCCAACAGGCACAGATTAAGCCCCAGAATCCTCCGGCGCAGCCGCAAAAGCCAGCGGTCCAGACACAAAAACAGCCGGTTCAGCAACCACCAAAACCACAGGTTCAACTACCGCAGAAACCACAGGTGCAGGCTCAACAACCACAGGGACAGCAACCAAAAAATTCTCTTGGGTTGTAAAACAAATTTTCAGCTTTTGAGGAATGGAAGCGTTGCCTGCCTCATCTGCTTTTTGCCGTGGCTGAAGGCAGAAAATGATTCAGTGCTTTATCAATTGGGAGACTCTTCATGGCTGAACTGGATAAGGTATTGAAGGCAGCGACAAATGCCGGAGCTTCGGATCTTCATCTGGCCCCCGGCGAGCCTTTTATTATAAGAAAGTTAGGCAGGCTGAGAAAGATTCAGACGCCCTCCCTGACCCGTGAAATATGCGAACAGTTTATTTATGAACTGTTCGACACGGAACAGAAAGAGACGCTTGACAAACAACTCCAGCTTGACTTTGCCTATGAAATAACGGGAGTGGCCAGATTCCGTGGAAGTGCAATGCGTCACCAGGCGGGACTCAGCGCGTCCTTTCGTATCATACCGTTTGAAATTCCCACCTTTGAAACACTGGGACTTCCGGAAACGGTGAAAAAAATCATGGACAATCACCAGGGTCTGGTTCTCGTGACCGGCGCTACCGGTCAGGGGAAATCATCAACACTGGCCGCCATGGTTGATTATGTCAATACAAACCGTGCCCACCACATTATCACGATAGAAGACCCCATCGAATTCATTCATCCTGTGAAAAAATGTGCCATCAATCAGCGGCAACTGGGGCGGGATACGCTATCCTATGCCAACGCGTTACGCGGCGCTCTCCGCCAGGACCCGGATGTGATTATGGTAGGTGAGTTGAGAGATCTGGAAACAATTTCGCTGGCTATTTCCGCCGCCGAAACAGGCCACCTTGTCATTGGGACCCTGGCCACATCAAGCGCCCCAAAGACGGTTGACCGTATCATAGACTCTTATCCGGCCGCGGAACAGGGCCAGATTCGCGCCATGCTGGGCGAATCCATAAAGGCGGTGATTACCCAGAGGCTGATTCCCCGAGCCGATCTCACCTCGATGGCGCTGGCGGTGGAAATTTTAATCGGGACCCTCCCGGTGGCAAATCTTATTAAAGACGGGAAAGTTTTTCAAATCCCCTCCATGATGCAAATGGGAAAGGCCGTGGGCATGCAAATCATGGATGAGTCCATCATGTCGCTCACGAAAGCGCAAATCATCAGTGCAGAAGAGGCATATCGCAATGCCGACAACAAGGCTATTTTCAAACCATTGATGGAAAAGGAAAATCAATCGAAACCCCGTTAGAGTATAATACGCAAGGAGCAGGGTCACATGGCCAGAATTGATGAATATTTCCTGGAAATGAAAGAGCGCGGGGCAAGCGATCTGCACATGATCATCGGTTTTCCGCCCATGCTGAGGCTTCGCGGGGAGTTAACACCGACTCATCATCCGGTTCTGACGCCTGAATCAAACCGGGAGTTACTCTTTGAAATGTTAAATGATAATCAACAGGCCACCCTGGAAAGCCATCGTGATTTCGATATGGCTTATGAACTGGAAGGAGTTGCAAGGTTCCGCTGCAACTTTCTTTACCAGCATCGGGGGGTTGGAGCGGTATTCAGACTGATCCCGACGGATATCCTAACCCTGGAGCAGCTGCAAATGCCGCCGGTATTGAAAACCATCGCCATGTTGAAACGCGGCCTTGTTCTGGTGACCGGCCCCACGGGGAGCGGAAAATCGACCACCCTGGCGGCAATGATCAACTACATTAATGAAATGCGCGATGCTCACATCATCACAATTGAAGACCCGCTGGAGTTTGTCCACCCCAATAAAAAGTGCCTTTTCACCCAGCGTGAAATCGGAACCCACGCGAAGAGCTTTGCCGATGCGCTGAAGGTGGCGGGACGCGAGGACCCGGATATTATACTTGTGGGCGAGATGAGAGACACCGCCACCATATCTCTTGCACTTACCTGCGCGGAGCTGGGCATTCTGGTCTTTGGAACCCTGCACACCAACAGTGCGGCAAAAACAATAGACCGGATCATAAACGCCTTCCCCGCCGACCGACAGGAACAGACCAGGACCATGCTGGCTGAGTCCTTAAGCGCAGTGGTGGCTCAGCAGCTTTTAAAAACAAAAGACGGCAAGGGCCGGTGTGCGGCCATTGAGATTCTGCTTGGCTCCTCAGCTTTGGCCACCACGATCCGGGAAGGTAAGATATCCCAGATCAACTCTATTATCCAGACAGGGTCCAACATCGGGATGCAGAACATGGATCAGCATCTTCTTCAACTTATCAAGGAAAACAAAATAACAGCCAGGGCGGCCTACGAAAAGGCGCTGGACAAGAAAATTTTTGAGAAAATGATTGAGAAGGAGCCACTGTCATGAATCCCAACGATGATCTTAGCGAATTGGAGCGCCAACAATGCATCCTGGAAGAGGAGCATCGAATGAGAGTGGAAAAAAACAAACACCGTGCCACCGTCTTACGAAGCGACGGCCTGAAACTGGATGTTAATTTCTATTTAAGCCCTTACGCAAATGAGCACTCTGGAAAAGAACTCATCCTGGATATACTCAATTCAGGTTCGGCCTTTCTTCCCGTACAGGATACCAACACCGGAGCGATTTTTTTTATTAACACGGACAACATTATGTACCTGGAAATTGCCGAAAGGGACCTTGAAGAAGAGACTCTGCTGAGCCGCGAAAAACGCGTTCAGGTTGAATTAACAAATCATGAAACCCTGGAGATGAGTTTTTTTATAGAAATGCCCGAAGAAAGATCCCGGGTCAGTGATTATCTCAATTTCACCCCGCGATTTATCTATCTCTGCGGAAAAGAGAAAGACTTGATTGTGAATAAGACTTACGTGTTTTCCGTCAAAGATTTATAAACCAACTCTTCCGGAAATGCTTCATTCGATCATCTTGACAAATCCTGTCACTGAATACAGCCACTCGCCCCTCTGGGTGTTTGCCGCCACACAAAACATTTCGATACCAGCATTGTCTTGACAGACAAGAGCGCGTTTCTTATAATAAGACAAATATATAAGGAATTTCTCACCCATAGGCTTATTCATCGAAAGGAAGGTTTCTTTCAATTCATCTGTAAGAAAGGGGATCAAAAATGGCAACGACAAATTCAAGACAAAGATTCATCACGTCAGTCATTGTCCTAATCATTCTGGTCTTTTGCTGCCAGTCGGCAATTGCCGATCGAAGAGCGTGGATTGAAACTGATAAACGTGTTTATGATCGCGGCGAAAGAATCCGTGTATATTTTTATAATGCACCGGGCTATTCAAGAGATTGGATCTGTATCGTTGGGGCACACGCTCCGGATACATCAGCCGGGTACTATCAATATATGCCCAATGGAGCCCAGCGGGGTGTGATGTCATTCAGATCTCCTGGTCCGGGAAGATATGAGGCACGGGCTTATTACAATTACCGGGCGGGGCAATACTACGTAACCGCACGCTATCGTTTCCGTGTCAGATGATACGGTTTGTTGCCTAAACCACCTGAATCATTGTTTCCGTAAAGCTTTGATCTGCTCATGGCCAGAGGGTTTCACCGGAACAGGGTCCCTGCCTGAAGGGCAAGTCACCTGATTATATGTTATAACCCTGGATAATGAATCGGTCATCTTGCGTAAGAGAAAGAGCAGCTGATACGGAAGACCTTATTTTTTTCTGAGGCACATTAAACATGCCCAGACCCGCTTCAATAAGAAACGCGCATTTCTCTTGAAAATCGATTTTACCTGAATGAACCCGTTCTGCGATGAACGCGAGCCTCATGCCTCTCAACGCCAGCGTCCTGATGTAGTATTCCCTTTCCGTCCAATCGGGATTATATTGATGAAAGAACAACCTGTTCCTTTCAATATTCATCGGCATCATGACTTCTGTGATGCGTGATGAAGAATAGCTGTCAAGATAAAGCTCGGCAACCCTGTCGTATCGTTCAACCCCCTTCATCTCAAGGGCATAAATAATCGCATACCGCAGTGCCATATTATTTCTGGTTTTTGCGATTTTGCCGGCAATCTCATCGGCCGCCTTCATGGCCTCATTGTAGGTGATTAAAGTCGTCTGGAGGAGAATGTCTTCCTTGTCCCGAAAAAAATGATACATGGTGCCCGTGGTAATGCCCGCTTTTTTAATGATCTGTCTGACGGTTGTAGTTTTGAACCCCTGTTTCTTAAAGAGATCAATGGAGACATCAAGAATCTTCTTCTGGACATTCCTGCTTGTTTCTTCTCTTTTCGTTCTCTTTTTCACCATGATCAGCACCAAAAGCATGAGGTCAGCGTGTAAAATAACTGTTTTCACAAATTTTAAATCATCATAAGTTTGTATGTAAATAGTTGTTCCGTTCTCTAAACATAACCGCAAAATTTACACAATACTTTTATCCGAGCTCCCTTTCGGCTTTTCAATGGCCCGGTACATTTGCCTTTCATTGCACGGGCGTTAATTAGAACATGTTCTATTATATGATTGACATTTATTCCCGGCTGGTTTAAGGGTCATGAAAAGAAAAGAAGGAGTGAAGACCATGAGCATACAGCCGGCAAAAATTCCCACAACCATCAGCGCAACTGAATTTACCATCAAAGTCCTTCAGATTTTTCCACGCCTGCCTTCAATGATCTTCAACCTGGTAAAAGGCCTCAAAAGCATCGGAAGCAGCACCAACAATTCCTGGGGACTGCAACTGGAAAAAATCGCAGCACAGTACCCGGATAATCCGGCAGTGAAGTCACCGGACGGAGTTCTGACCTATCGCCAGTTGAATGAACGGGCCAACCGTTATGCCCACTATTTTCTCTCCAACGGTGTCGGAAGGGGTGATATTGTCACGCTTTGTTTTGAAAACAGACCCGATCTGCTGGCCGCATACTGCGGTTGTTCCAAGGTGGGAGCCATCGCTTCGCTCATCAACACGAACCAGCGAGGCGAGTCGCTCGTCCACAGTTTCAACCTGAACAAAGGCAGGGTTGTCATCATCGGCGAGGAATGCTATAGTTTTTTCAGCGAAGCGCGTCCGGGAATCGATCTTTCCAAATCAACACTGGCGATGGTCCGGGACGAAGGAAGACTGAAACCCACCGATATTACCGACATCACCGGTGAACTGGAAAGCAAAAGCACCGAAAATCCTTCCACCACAAAGAGCGTCACCCTGAAAGACACCGTGGCGTACGTTTATACGTCAGGTACAACCGGAGGACTGCCCAAAGCGGCGGTCATCATCAACAAGCGGGCCGTATCGGCCATGTTCTGGTTTGGACGGTTTGTCATGCCCGTGAAGCCTTCGGACACGATTTATATTCCGCTTCCGTTTTTCCATACAAACGCAATCACCGTGGGCTGGCCACCGGCCTTGTATAACGGCGCAGCGGTTGCCCTGCGCAGAAAATTCAGTGCCAGCAAATTTCTTGAAGATGTCCGGCAGTTTCAAGCAACCCATTTTATTTATGTGGGAGAAGTGTGCCGCTATCTGATGGCAACTCCCGCCGGCTCCGACGACCATGAAACGACGCTAAATTACATTTGCGGCAACGGTCTGAGGCCGGATATCTGGATGCCTTTCAAAAAGCGCTTCGGCATAAAGAAAATATATGAGTTTTACGGCGCAGCCGAAGGTGTGGGTGTTTTCACCAATTTTTTGAACATCGACTACAGCGTCGGGACCAGTGTAACGCCTTTTGCCATCGTGACCTATGACACGGAAAACGATGCACCTCTAAGAAATGAACAGGGCTTTATGCAAAAAGTTGGAAAAGGCGAAACCGGTCTTTTAATTATGGAAATTTCAGAAAAAACCCCCTTCCCCGGTTATTCCGACAAAAAAAAGACGGAGGAAAAAATTTTCCGCAATGTTTTCAATAAGGGGGACATGTGGTTCAATACCGGAGACATGCTCAGGAATATGGGCTTCCGCCATGCGCAGTTTGCGGATCGGCTGGGCGACACGTTCCGCTGGAAGGGTGAAAATGTGGCCACACAGGAAGTCGAAAAGGCCATCGACAGTTTCCCCGGTGTCTCCGCCTCCGCAGTCTTTGGTATCAGCATACCGGGTAGCGACGGCAAAGCGGGCATGGCCGCCATCATCAAAGATGAAAAAATAACGCCGGATATTTCCAAACTGGCAGAACATCTCAAATCAAGTCTTCCCAAATACGCCGTGCCGATTTTTGTTCGTTTTGTATCAGACTTCGAATGGACAGCTACTCACAAGATCAAAAAGACGAATCTTAAAAATCAGGGATACGACCTGTCACTAGTGAAAGAAGGAATATACGTGCTTTTACCGGAAAGCGGGAAATATGAAAAGCTAAATGATGATATTTACCACAACATTATGGCAGGCAAATACAAGTTTTAGCATTCACAGACAATGGCGAATTTATTTATGTAAATTTCACGCCAAAATTAAAAACAGGGGGATGTAGAAAAATGAAAATGAAGTTTGGATTTTTTTCAGGGATCATTGCTGTTGCTATTTTAACAACCGGAAGCCTTTGGGCAGCTGACCCCATCGTAGGCAAATGGAAGACCATCGACGATGAGACGAAGAAGGAAAAATCCGTCGTCGAGTTGTATCTACAGGATGGACAGGTATTTGGCAAAGTTTTGCAGTT
>JAGFXG010000321.1 GCA_017860985.1 Deltaproteobacteria bacterium | reverse complement strand
AAAAATTAGGTGAAGTCCACGGTATTCAAGCGGATGTCGGCAAGATTAGGGATGTGGAAAAATTGGTCGAAAAAACCGAAAAGGCTTATGGTAGAATAGATCTTTTGCTAAATGTGGCGGGAATTCAAAGTCCCATCGGGGCATTTGCGGATCAAAACCCAAACAAAATCATCAAAAACATACAAACCAATTTATTGGGGACCATACTCTGTTGCCGTATGGTTCTTCCGATCATGATGAATCAGCAAAGCGGAAAAATCATCAATTTTTCAGGAGGCGGATCCCTGTACCCGCGGCCAAATTTCATTGTTTATGGGTGTTCCAAAACGGGAATCATCCGGTTCAGCGAGTCGTTAGCCGCAGAGGTCAAGAATTTCGGAATCGACGTGAATGTAATTGCGCCGGGAGCGGTGGATACCGACATGATTTCAGAGATCCTTGCAGCTGGCGACAGTGCTGGTGAGGCCGCAATGCAGGATGCTTTAAAAGTGAGACAAACCGGCGGCACAGGACTTGAAGCTCCGGCGAAATTGGCCGTGTATCTTGCATCATCTGATTCGGATGGAATTACCGGAAGAATCATCAGTGCCCCATGGGATCCTTGGAAAGAGTTAAGGAAATCCGATTTGGAAAAAACATCTTTATACACTTTGAGAAGAATAGATGGAAAAAAATTTTTCGAAAATAAAAACAGTTGAAAATATTATTATCAAAACATCCTACACGAATATAGCGAACGGAGAATTAAAATCCAACTTTGGGGATTTACTTCGAACATCTTTGTTGCCCAATTGTTTGAATAGCGATTTTCTTTGGTTAACCGATGCGCGGTCCATAGATCTTTTGAAGTATTTTGTAGACGTTCAAAAAATCCGGGTTTTAGATCGGGTCGTCCCCATGGAGGATGTTTTGTCCGCAAGACATGTCTATAATCTGGACAACTATTTCTATAATGGAAATCTCTTAGAACACATCACCGGCCATTGGCATGGATATGTTTGGAACGGTGAAAGGCTGATACCGGAAAATGAAATGATTGCTGCGGCAGCTTCTTATGCGCAAATAAGTGACCAAAGAAGCATGCAAGAGCTTATCGTTAGAGGTCTAGGCCTCGAGTGGGATGAGCAGGACTACCCACAAAGCCGGCTATTGGTAAAAGAAACAATAGATATCGGTTTCAATTGGCATGTGGATCCGAAGTGGATTGCTAAAACCTGGCCAGAAGCCTATTGGGAAGAACTGGAGAAAATTCTACACCAGAGATATACGGTTTCCTGGCAGAAAGGCATCCACCATTTTGATGAGTATATACATTGGTTGTCGGCTTGTAAAGTCATTGTTACCTGTGAAACGCTGGGTTTGCATTTGGCTTCGGCATTGAGGAAAAAAGTCATCGCCATTGTCGGTCCTATGAAAACCAATGAATATACATATGGAAGAATAGAAATGATCAAACCGTCCTCAAGAGATTGTATGCCGTGTGAATCTCCGGAATGTAAAATGGGAAATAGTTGCCTAGGTGAAATTACTCCGGAAAGAGTGAGCGAAGCAATCAAAAAATTGATGCCTAATTAAAGACCAGAGGTTATTGTCGCAAAGCAAGCGGCTAGTGGACCATAATGTTCCGGTGTCGTCCGCCTTTGATGACATCTTGCATTCTAAACGGAGAACGTTGTTTACTATCTTGAATTACGAGTTTATGCTCAAATTTTTTTAAATGAAATTCAAATGCATGGGGGGAGAACCTTTGGGGGTGACCAGTTGTTCAACGCCGTCCTTCAGCTTCCACAGAAATTCATTCGCCTTGTGCTGCATACAGAGCGTGCCGCAGTCTTTTCGGGCGTCAAATTCATCGCTCTGAAGATAGGCCATTACCTCCCAGTAACGCTCGCTTTGCCAGATTTCTTTAAAAGATCGTTCCGCTATGTTGCCGATATGAAACTTTTCTTTGAATTTGGAGTTGAAATGCCACCCGCAGGGGGCCACCAGGCCTGTGCCTGAAAGCTCCAGAACCAGCGGCGGGCCGTAACATTTTGGGTAATCTCTTTGACCTCGGCTCAAGATTTTTGACCATTTGGCCCGTACTAAATAATCCGAAGTGGATTTGTTTTCCGCTTCCTTCAGAATATCTATGAGCGCATCGTATTGGCTGTAATCAACCCCAAGCGCCCCTTGCTCATTATCCGAACAATGTTTAATGACCAGATAATCGGCCTGCAAATCACTGCCCAATTCGGCAAGGGGAAGTATCTCTTCGCCGTAATGCGGCATCAAAACCATCTGCAGCCCGATGGTTACGTCCAAATGATCTCTTTTCTTTATAGCTACCGATTTTTTAATCGTTCCAATCAGCTTTTGAAATGCTTCAGGAGGCGCGCCGTGAATGCGCATATAGCTTTCTTGCGAGGCGGCGGAAATATTAAAACGAATATAGGTCAATCGTGAAAGGATGTCTTCCAATCTCTCGTCTGCACCGGTAGATTACATCACGGGAAAGCCGGAACCCTTCATTCTGCTGAAATTTTCGGCAACAAAAAATACAGTTATACGTGCAGGCAGTGGTCAAGGCCATATCGACCGTTATTGGCGCCACCCTTTCACCTCTTAACCAGGCCTCAACCCGGTCACGATGCCAGAGAAGTTTGTGCCCGTCCAGAATAATACGATCGTCATTAAAAACCCCAGCCATATTTTCTTTCCCTTATGCTAAAAGACTTTTTATCTTGCCAGCTATCTTGACGCTTGAAATATTGTGCAATTCCCTCATACGTTGAAGATCGTTAATGTCATGGATAAACTTATAATCGATTCCGAGGGCGATCACCTCGCCGCAGCCTTTGTGCTCACAGCTTAATTTTTTCAACATGCCGCCCAATCCACAATTTACAAAATGCTCTTCAACCGAGATAATAAACTTATGCTCCCTTAATTGCTGAAGCATAAACGCCTGATTCAATGGCTGCAATACCGGGACGGAGATGACAGTCGCAGAGATATTGTCCTTTTCCAGATTCCGGGAGGCCTGAATCACTTCGCCGGCGATCGAACCATGAAACAGAACGGCGATTTCTCCTTGTCCCTTTTTTATAATCTGCGGTTCCGTTATATCAAAAAACGTTTGGGAATGGATGACGGGTTCTCCCCTTTTGGCGAGCCGGACATACAGCGGAGATCGGCATTCCAGAGAAAAGAGAGCGGCCATTTTTGCCTCCACCGGATCAGCCGGAGAGAGAACCGTCAACCCGGGCAGGGTCTGAACGATTCCTAAATCCTCTACCGAATAATGGGTCATTCCGGCCGGAGCCTGGGTGATGCCACTCCCGATTCCTACCAGCACAACCGGTAAATTCTGATAGCAGATATCATTCCGGACTTGTTCATAGGGTCGGTAAAGCAAGAAAGGGATGATATTATAGAGATAGACTTTATAGCCGCTCATGGCCAGCCCGGCTGCCATACTGACGGCATTCTGTTCCGCCACCCCTAAATTTAAAAACCGATCAGGATACTGTTCCTTAAAATGATCCAGCACACCTAACCCGGCATCACCGGTAATGAGGAACAGGTCTTCGCGTTTTTCACATTCAACGGTGATGGTATCGATAAAACTGTTTCTCAAGACAGTTCCTCAAGCGCTTTCTCGCAAAGTTCAGTGGTGACGATATAATAATGCCATTCCAATTTATTTTCCATAAAAGTAACGCCTCGGCCTTTTACGGTTTTGGCGATAATCATGCGGGGGTTTTCATTTCTTTTTTGCAAGGCGGTCTTTAGAGCCTGATGATCATGACCGTCTATTTCCTGCACCTCCCAACCGAAACTGGCCCATTTGGCGCTGATAGGTTCAAAAGCGCAGATGGCATTGGTGACCCCATAACCCTGCAGATTATTATAGTCCATGATAACGGTCAGGTTATTCAAGGCCAGTTTTGGCGCAAAAAGCGCTCCTTCCCAAATAGAACCTTCCTGGTTTTCACCGTCACCGATCAAAATAAAAACTTGCCGGGTGTTTTGCTGTTTTTTAAAACCCAAGGCGAGACCTAGCCCTATATTGAAGCCATGGCCCAGAGAGCCGGCAGAAACCTCTACACCTTTGGCAGTCTGCTTATCCAAATGGCCCGGAAGCTTGCCTCCGTTTTGATAATATCCCGCCAGATCCTCTTTATTCATGATCCCTTTGGCTGCCAGCGCAGCATATAGGGCCATGTCCGCATGGGCCTTGGATAAGATAAAAAGATCTCTT
>JAGFXG010000320.1 GCA_017860985.1 Deltaproteobacteria bacterium | reverse complement strand
GCCTGGTATGGCGTATAGGCGGTATAGAATTCTGAACGTCCCACAATATGACTGACGACAGACGGGATAAAATGAACATAAGCACCCGCCCCGGTCAATGTCAGATGGGGCATTTGGTTTCTCGCGACGATGGCTGACATCAGCGCGATCGTTTCCTGTTCGGAGAGACCGGATGTAATATCGGGCATGTTCTGTAATCGGAATTTTCCCGGAATATCGGCAAAAAGCTCTTCAATGCTTTTCACGCCGATTGCCGCCTGCATCCGGGCAATGTCATCCTTTGTGTGCGGGCAGTAGTCCATGCTTAGTGCTTCTCCTCTTTGATCAGCGAATCATAATCAGCTGCACTGAGAAGAGATTTGAGTTCGTCTGTGTCGGCAAGTTTTAATGTGGCAATCCAGCCTTTGCCGAAGGCGTCCGAGTTGATCAAATCGGGGGCGTTTTCCAATTCATCATTCACTTTGATCACTTCACCGCTGACCGGCGCATAAACATCAGATACGGATTTGACGGATTCGACCACGGCAACCGGTTCCCCCTGCGCCACTTTCTTCCCGATGGGGGGAAGCTCCACAAACACGATATCCGTCAGCATTTCCTGGGCGTAATCCGTAATGCCAACCACAGCCGTGCCGTCACCATTGTCTTTGACCCATTCATGATCTTTGGAATACAACCTGTCGGTGGGGTTTGTTTTGGACATGTCGAATCTCCTTGGAAAAATTATTTTGTCTTTTATAGAAAAGGCCCTGTGTTCACCGGACTGTCAGCCTTTGATTTATTGATTGTGCATCATTTCGCACGGCCCTTTTTTATTTCGGCCTTTTATAAAAAGGAAGCTTGACCACTCTGGCCGCACTTGCCGTGTCGCGAATAACGACGGAGATCTCCGCATCCGGCGTTGTAAATTCCATATCGATAAACGCGAGGGCGATTGCCTTATTCAATGTCGGCGCAAAGGTGCCGGATGTCACCAGGCCGATTTCTCTATCGCCGCTTTTGACTGCATAGCCGTGCCGTGCGATTCCGCGTCCGGTCATTTCCAGGCCGACAATTTTTTTCCCAATGCCGCGGTCCCGAATAGACACGAGAGCGGATTTGCCGGCAAAATCCTTGTTCCAATCCACCAGCCAGCCGTAAGGAGCTTCCAGCGGACTCATATCTTGCGTCATGTCCTGGCCGTTGAGCATCATGCCGGCTTCCAGGCGCAAGGTGTCCCGGGCGCCCAGCCCCGCAGGTTTCATGCCGAAAGCCTGGCCTGCCTCCATCAGTCTGTCCCAGATCAGGCTGATTTTCTCAGCCGCGGCATAAATCTCAAAACCGTCTTCGCCTGTATAGCCGCTGCGGGAAATGATTGCGGGAATGCCCGCCACCGGAAATTCGGCAAAATGATAAAAACGAATATTTTTTAAATCCGCATCCGAAAGCATCTGTAGAATTTCTTCGGCGCGGGGTCCCTGCAAGTCCAGTTTGCCGGTTATTTCGCTGACATCTTCCATCTGGCAGTTAAACTTTTTCTCCTCCAGGATAGCTTTTATCCTGTGGAAATCCGTTTCGCGGGTTGTCGCATTGGTCACCAGCATGTAGAAGTCTTCCGCCATTTTGTACACGGTTAAATCATCGATGATGCCGCCCCGATCGTTGAGCAGGGCGGAAAGTTTGACCTGGCCGATTTTTTGTCCCGCGAGATCACGGGTCAGGGCGAACTGGAGAAGATCGGTCGCCTGCGGTCCCCTGACTTCAATTTCTCCCATGTGGCAAATATCAAAAAGGGCGGCGCTGGTGCGGGTCGCGTTATGCTCATTGATCACATTCGTATATTGAACGGGCATGGCCCAGCCGCCAAAATCAATGATTTTGGCCCCTAGGGCAGCATGTTTCTCGTATAAAGGGGTTTTTTTCATGAATAGTAATCGTTTCCTGAATAAAAAATGGTCTATTTAAAAAGCTTGTCAATCAAAGCCTGTTTGTTTTTCGGGTAATAAAGATTGCCCTCGTAGTCCACAATCAGCGTGCCGTCGAGATGATCGATCTCATGCTGTACAACCCGGGCGGTGAAGTCCAGATAACGCTTGCTGATTTTTTCACCTTTTTCGTTCAATGCTCGGACTTTGATCTCGGGAAATCGGCTGACTTCAATTTGAATATCCGGACAGGACAGACACCCTTCCGCCGCCGTCACCTTTTCACCCCGTGCCTGGGTGATACGGGGATTCACCAGCACATCGTAATCATCCGGGCTCATCTTTTTTTTCGGTTTTTCCACGGTTTTATTCCGGAAAATGATCATTCTTTTGTTGATGCCGATTTGCGGCCCCGCGAGTCCCGACGCATCATCGCGACAGGCAAAGGAATCCACCAGCGCCTGAATTTCCTGCTTTGCTTCTTTATCCAGCGGTGTTTTGAATTCAGTCGATTTTTTTCTCAGAACAGAAGTGTCAGATTCGTTGACACCTTCATCATTCCAAAGGGTTAACACTCTTTTGGGGGCCATATTACTCACCGGTTTGCCAAATTTTCTTTGGCCTATAACATCTATCGATTCTTATTTCAAGTAAACGAAGCTTGCATATTGGCTTCATCTTTTGTTAAACAGTT
>JAGFXG010000319.1 GCA_017860985.1 Deltaproteobacteria bacterium | reverse complement strand
CCAGACGGTTTTCCCCGTGATATCTTCAGGAGCCATGTTCACGGCTGTGGCGAATGCCCGGTTGACGTATTTGAAAGTGCACTGGAGATCGAGGGTGAATATCGGGTCACTGGATTCTTCGAGCAGGATGCGATATTTCTGTTCGCTTTCGCGCAGCTTTTCTTCAATCAGGCTCTGGCGGGTGATGTCTTTTTGCATAACAATGATGCGAACTGGCGTGCCATCCTTCGAAATCGCTTTGGCCACATTTAACACGCGGCGGTAAGTGCCGTCACCGTGCAGAATGCGGTACTCGCATTTGCTGGTTTTGCTCCTCTTTCTTCTCAGAGATGCTAAATCGTCGAATGTCTTTTCACGGTCATCGGGGTGCAATAGCCTTTTCCAGTCATAGATGTCATCGCCTAACGTTTCCGTTTCATAGCCCAGCATGGTTCTCCACGTTTTAGAAAAACGGACTTTATTGTTTTCTAAATTCCACTCCCAGAGGCCGTTGCCCGCATCTTCAAAGGCAGCTTGAATGATATCCCTGCATTCCATCATGGCGCGTTCTTCCCAGCCGCGGGATAATGCATTGGTTAAGCCGTCACGTATTTTATTAAGATTGGAAATCGGCATTACTTGCCTCTCTGCAACATTCCTGAGTGATCAATTTTCGTCATGATCGTAGAGTTTGTCATTATTTAAAATTGCGCATTTTATTACCATAACACCTAAGATGCTGTAAACAATAAAATTTATTGTCGTTTCTTAAAATGACAAAAAGATTGCAGGAGAGTTCCTTCGAGTTCGTATTTCCTGCCAGGATTTTCTTGACAGGAAATGCCGTCTTTCCTATAGTTTTTCTCCGAAGATGAAAAATCAGGGATTCAAGGCAATTGCAATTCTTTCTTGATAAGAACAATCTATCCAGCAACAATAAAAAGCGGGGTTCAGGGCAAGGTGTAAAAAGAAAATAATACTACAGGGGGAGTTTCATGAAACGGGTTGATTCAATCGATGTGCTTCGTGCGTTAGCCATTATATTCATGGTTCTTTGTCACTTTCCTGTAAATTTATCCCCGGTCGACGGCCAATATCCGTGGGTCTATTTCTTTTCCAATCACATTATCGGCGATTTTGCCGCTGCCATCTTCCTGGTGCTTGTCGGGGTAAGTCAGGTTTTGTCATCCAGCAAAACCGGCTACATACCTATCAGTGTACAATTTTGGAAGGACCGGGCCATCAGGCGCGGCGTTTTGATTTTTGTCATCGGACTGATCTTTTCAATGTTGATGCGCGGGTGGGAAGCCATCTTTGAATGGGACATTTTAACGCTTATCGGCGCTTCGCTGATAGTGATCCGACTGCTTGGCCGCCTGCCGGCTTTTGGATTCCTTCTTGTCGGACTTATTTTTATTTCTCCTTCGCCTTTTTTACGCGAATACAGCCAATATTTGCAGCATTGGGGAAACTCGATGACAGCGGTTCCCGGCATTAACGAAGTGTTGCCGGGCATCTTATATGATCCCAGCGGTGAATACATGCCCACCTGGAGTATTCAGGAGATTGTTGAAGGGTTTTTTGTTGAAGGATATTTCCCGATCTTTCCCTGGCTGTTTTTCCCTCTGTTTGGTGTTTTTTTAGGTAAAACCAGTTTTATGCAGTCGCAGGAGAAATCTCCCGATACGCGTCTGCATATTGTTTTCATGCTTGCCGGTGGATTCGCTTTATCGATTGTCGGAACAGTGATCAGTTTTGCGGCGCGAACAAAACCTCCTTTATCCGTGGTCAATGAATACATTTCTCCATTATCGTTTTATCCTTCCACCCTTTCCATGCAGCTGCTCCAGCTCGGAATGGTTTTGATTCTGTTTGGATTTCTGCGGGCCTGTTATGATCGCGGGTCCAGGGAGTCCGTGTGGCTTACCTATTGTCGCCGTTTGAGCCGATATTCATTAACGGTTTATGTGCTGCATCACGCCGTGATGCTGTGGCCGATGTGGCTGATCGGAGGGATTGCAGAAGGCCCGTGGGATCAATTTTACGCTCAGGCGATGAATGAACCGCTGGCTCTTTCATTGAGTGTTCTTATTATGGTTTTACTCGGACCCGCACTTGGAGCGTGGGACAGGGTGCAGGGAAAATTCAGTCTGGAATGGTGGCTGACTAAATTGGCAGGAGCAGGTTCTGCCCGTTAGTTTCTTTCCATAAGCCGTTTCGTAAGGTGAATGACTTTAAAAAAATGATGGAACTTGAATAATCTCAGCAAAAAGAATAAAATAACAGTAAATGAGATTGACATACTGCGGATAAAGATGGTTCTCTGTAAAGAAAAGAAGGTCGTTTGAAATGTCAAACAGCTCTGCTTCGAATCTCAAAAACACATTAAGCAATCTGACTGTTGCCGCCAAGACACTCGAAGCCAAAATTGAACAGGCCGATCCTTCCACCCAGGCAAATCTCAAAACCGCTTTAAGCAGTTTGACCGCTACCGTCAAGAGACTCGAATTCGAAATTAAGCAGGCCGAATCATCGTCTGATAAAATTGGTGAGATGCTTGTTTCGAGAAAAATCATCACGGCAGACGATTTGAACGAAGCCATGAAGCGGAAAAGGAGGGAACCAACC
>JAGFXG010000318.1 GCA_017860985.1 Deltaproteobacteria bacterium | reverse complement strand
GCTATTTTCTGCTTCACAGGTTTTTTTCGGCGAAATGGGCCCTTCTTTTTCTGCTGGCCGCCTCGCTTTGCTTCATGTCTTTCTGGAATGTGAAATTTGCCATCATTTTGATGTTTTCCGTATTGATTAATTTTGCCTGCGGGTCAGCTCTGTCCGCAACGGCGGAAAAACAAGCGAAAAGCAAAAACCCCATTTTCATCGCCGGCATCGCCTTTAACATCCTGTTGCTGGGATTCTTTAAATACAGCAATTTTTTTCTGGAAAATATTAATGCTGTTTTCGCGACCGACATTCATGCGCTTCGCATTCTGCTGCCTATCGGTATTAGTTTTTACACCTTCATGCAGATTGCCTGGCTGACGGATATCTACCGCCAGGGTGGTTACCGCTATGATTTTCTCAGTTACTGCCTTTATGTCACGTTCTTTCCCTATGTTATGTCCGGTCCGATTGCATATCACAGGGAAATCATTCCGCAGTTCAAAACAGCAGCAAACTGGAAATTCAGCCCATCCAATTTGTGCCAGGGACTTTTTATTTTTTCCATGGGACTTTTCAAGAAAACCGCCATCGCCGATACACTGGCCATTATTGTCAACGGTGGTTATGACGCTTCATCCGTGCTGACGTTTACGGAAGCCTGGCTGACCAGCCTTTCTTACACCATGCAGCTTTATTTTGATTTCAGCGGCTATACAGATATGGCCATCGGTGCCGCCCTGGTTTTCAACATTCGATTACCGATCAATTTTAACTCTCCGTATAAAGCGCTAAACATTAAGGAATTCTGGCAACACTGGCACATGACTTTATCCCGATTTCTACTCAATTACGTGTATGTTCCGCTGGGCGGCAACCGTAAGGGAGAGGTCCGGACCCTTATCAACATTCTGCTGCTTTTTTTAATTTGCGGGCTGTGGCACGGCGCCGCCTGGTCGTTTGTTTTCTGGGGTTTGCTGACCGGCCTGGCTTCCGTTATTTACCGCCTGTGGACAAAAACGGGCCTGCGATTGCCCAAAGCGATTGCCTGGTTTTTAATGTTCAACTTTTTTAATATCTCCCTTATTTTCTTCCGGGCTCGCACCTGGCATGACACATTGAAAGTATTGAAGGGCATGATCGGGTTAAGCGGCATTTATGTATCACCCAATCTGTCGGATCATCCTTTCTGGCAAAAATTGACTGTTATCGGAATTCGTTTTGGCGAATGGCGGGAAAATCTTCCCGATACGGATGTGTATGTTTATTTCCTGTGTCTTTTATTGATTCCTTTTGTCCTTTTCACAAAAAATTCCAACGAGCTTCTGGAAAAATTTTCACCGAACTGGAAGAACGCTCTGGCGGTGAGTCTGATGATGATTGCAGGACTGCTTTTATTGAACAAAACCAGTTCGTTTTTATATTTTAATTTTTAGGCGGGAAATGATTCATGAGCTATCTGAAGTGGCTGATCACAACCTTTTCTTTGGTCCTGTTTTTCGCGGCGCTCATTGTTGCCGTCAATTTTTATGTGGATCATCACGGGGTCCGTTTGAGTCTGTTCAGCGGCGGCATAAGCATTCATCAAAGCCAAATCACTTATCCGGACGGAATTAACCAGCACATGTTCAACCCGGAACTCATTTTTCGCAATTCTGAAAAATTTGATTCTTTTCTTTTCGGATCGTCGCGCACTTCCGTGATCCACGTGGAAAAAATTCCGGACGGCAGGTTTTACAACATGTCCTACTCTCTGGGACTTCCCACTCAACACCTGGCCATCCTCAAAGCTTTTGCAGCAAGGAGGATCAAGATAAAACACGTTGTCATCGGATTGGATGAAATTGCTTTTGCCATGCCCGCGGCTGCTACTCAAAAGCACCTCGTGCGCATTATGCACCCGGATATCGACGGTCCCGACCGCCTGGAGATTTTTGGCATGTATTTTTTCCGCAAACCCGAGCTGGAGGAGCTGGGCCGCTGGCACGACAGGGTTAGGCTTGGTAAAACGAACGGCAGGGTCATCACAAATCCCCAGGGTGTGAACCTGGGATGGCTTGAAAAAGATCAGTTGATTGAAAAGGCGGCAAGACCGATTTTTCACTTTACAGCCGATCAATACAAACCGGTGACATACGGCCCGAAAGAAATGGATAAAGCTTTCAAAAGCATCGAAGAACTGGTCGCCCTGGCACAGGCTCATCATTTTCAGCTTACTTTTTTTATTTCGCCGATTTATTCACAGCTTTATCTGAACAATGCGGAAGCATTATTGACTGCAAAAGTAAGACTTGCCCAGATAACGGATTATTATGATTTCAGCGGACTCAACTCTGTTACGACAAACCCCGTAAACTATTATGAGGAACAACATTACCGCTATCGGGTGGGTGATATGATTATTGAACGCATTTTTGGCGTCGATGTGGCCACATTGCCAAAAGATTTCGGATCTCTGGTGACAAAGCAAAATGTCGGCCAACACCTGGAGAAGCAGAAACGCGAGCTTGAGCAATATCTGAAATCTCATTCGCTGCAATGATTTCAAAACTTCGCCAGAGAGGCTAATAAAATCAGGCTTTCATTTTTGCGGCATCAAGCGTATTTTTCATCAGCATGGCAATGGTCATCGGGCCCACGCC
>JAGFXG010000049.1 GCA_017860985.1 Deltaproteobacteria bacterium | reverse complement strand
CAGCCGCTTCAGCATTTTGAGCATGCCCTCCACGGTTTTGCTCATGTCGATCACCCGGGGGGATACCGTCTGTTTGCGGGCAAAGGCAAGAAGCTGGCGCGTAAGATCGGCGGAACGCTCCGCCGCTTTCCTGATTTCCAGAAGATGGGCGTAAAGGGGCTGGTCCGATTCTGTATCTCCCATGGCCATCTCCGCATGGCCGAGGATCACGCTCAGCATGTTGTTGAAGTCGTGGGCGACCCCGCCCGCCAGCCGTCCCACGGATTCCATTTTCTGAGCCTGGTTCAGCCGTTCCTGGAGATGCTCCTTCTCCAGTTCGGCCTGTTTGCGCTGGCTGATGTTGCGGCATACGTGAACGAATCCGCACGGGGTTCCGTCTTCGGCATGGAATATGCCGCTGATGACTTCGTAAGGGATTCTCCTGCCGTCTATCGTGAGGAGATGGTATTCATAGGGCCCTTGCTTTTTTTCTTCCACGATCCGAGCCACATTCCGGATCACCCTTTCATGATCCTCGGGTGAAATGAATTCAAGGATATTGTGCCCCTGCACTTCTTCCATAGGGAAACCGCCTATATTGAGCACATTGTCATTTGCAAAGAGGATCTTGCCATCGAGGTCGGTGCGGACAACAATATCAGGGATCGTGTCGACCAACTGCGTATAGAGTTCCTCGCTCTCGCGCAGGGCTTCTTCTGCCTCCTTGCGTTCCGTAATGTCCAGCAGGATTCCGTCATAGACAATTCGGTCTTCATGGCGTGTCGGGATGGACATGGCGTGAAACCAGAATATCTTTCCTGAAGGTTTGACATATCGGCCTTCAAAATTCCAGTCTGCGTTTGCTTTTACAGCATTTTGGACCGATGCCGTAAATCTATCCAAATCTTCTTTATTGATGCGAGAAAAGAATACCGGGAACAGAGAATCCATATCCATGTCTAACGGCACTTCGAATATATCCGCCACTCGTTCACTGACGTAACTGATACCATATTCGCCGCTGTCCTTTGCATAGAACTGGAAAACAACCCCTGGCATATGCGTGGTGATTCCGTGCAGGCGTTTTTCACTTTCCTGCAGCAGTTTCTCCGTTTTCATCCGCTCAGTGATATCACGTACAATTCCTCTGAACCCGGTTGGCTGACCTGATAAATCTTTCAGCAGGGATATGGATCCTTCAATATACCTTGGAACGCCGTCTTTTCTTTTGAGTTTCCATATTAATTCCTTGTTGGCTTCCCCTGTTGTGTATACTTTGTGAAAAGCCTGATAAACTTTTTTTAGTTCCTCCCGGTATGTGTACTGACGGTTATTCATGCCCATCAATTCTTCCCTGGAGTATCCGCTGACCCGGCAAAGGGTGTCGTTGAAAAAGGTAAAATTGCCGGCAAGATCAACTTCAAAATAACCTTCCTGGATGTCTTCAAGAATGGTTCGGTATCGCTCTTCACTTTTTGTCAGCAATTCCTGCGCCACTTTGCGCTCGGTTATGTCTCTGGTTTCTCCCAGTATGGATAAAGGGGTTCCGTTTTCATCGCGGATAAAGCTCAAACGATTCTCAGTCCACAATTTATGGCCGTCCTTATGATACGCTTCCAGCTCAATGACGCGGGGCTTTCCTGAAAGCGGCGGTGGATTCCCGAAAGCCAGAGAAAGTGCTTTTGAATATGTCTCCACGATTATTTGATAGGATTCTTCCGTGAAGAGTTTCTTCATGCTCAGCGTTTGGACTTCATCCGGGGTGTATCCGTATAATTTTTCCACGGAAGGGCTGATATAGGTGAGATTTAACTTTAAATCCATGATCCATACATGTTCTGATATGTTATTTGCAAGGAGGCGGTATCTTTCTTCACTTTGCCTGAGCATTTCTTCCGCCCGCCTGCGCTCCTTCTCCGATTTTTCCAGTTCCTGGATTCGCCGGTCTAATAAGGTATTCTCTTCGATTAGTTTTGCTCTGGATGGAACGGGCATCTGATGTCTCCTGATTCGATGTAAATTTTCCGGCTTCTCAATCCATATGTTCGAGGGACAGCTTGGCAGGTTGTTTCCCCAGAAGAACCATGCCGAAATGCTCGTATTTCTCGCCGGTTCTTGTGTCAATGTCGTGCCAGCGCGCCAGAAACTCGCGTTCGCGCAGCCAGGTCCGGCGAATGGTTGCGGGATCTTCAAAAAGTAAAACATCCTTGTTGAGGCCGATCACAATTGCGTAGTGGCCGTTGTCCCAGTCGCGTCGCCAGTCGTCGATTGTCATGTAGCGTTCCGCCCAGGCCTGCAAAAGCACGATCACCGGCGTTCCGGTGTCCACGTACTGCTTGACCTGGTTTAGCGACCATTGTGTGCCGGATTTTACCTCGAAACCGTAGCTCTGCGCAGCCGCGATCATTGCCTGGGGTGGTGTTCCCCCTTCCTCGGTTGTGCCGAGTGCCTGCACCAGTTCATCGCGATCCGCATCCACGCCGTAGTAGGCCATCACGGTCTGGAGCGCCTGCACGCCGCAGTCGTAATCATAGATCTGTTTGCCGATGTGCAGGTCAATCATCGACACTTTCTGCGACTCCTGAAGAGACTGAATCGTCTGAAAGAGCGATTCGGCAAACGCTCGCCTGAGGCGGTTGATCTGTCCGACATTGGGCGTTCCGTCCTCATTTTTAAATAGGCGTTCGTTGGTTTCCTGAATGAACGCCGGTGCGCGAGCTCCGATACGTTTGATCGCGTTGACGGAATGCGCGGCGCACACATGACCGTGCACAGTGATGTACTCCGAGGCATTCACGGTGACGTGTACATCAGGCAGTTGCTTACGAAGTTCTGCGGCATAGGTTTCCACAATGACGTCCGGACAATAGTAAAGCGGCTTTTCATCGCGGCCCGTGTGCTGAAAATTCATCAGGTCGATCTGATTGTCGGCGACCCCGCGTGCGGTTACCGTGGAATGTCCGTCAAAGATCAAACCCGCTCCGGCGGAAATGTTTTCTTCGATGCTGCGGTGGAAGGGTTTGAGATATTTGTCCGACCAGGCTGCCCGCATGGAAGCCGATGGTTCATAAGCGCTGCGGTAGATCGGACGGCCGAAGACATCCTTAACCGGCACGCACTCATCGATATCCGCGGGATCCCGGTTTGCGTCGAGAAGGATGCTGCAGTAAGGAAACACAAGTTGCCGGTTGGAGAGAATGTCGCGGAAATCGTATAGCCACTGCGTGAACCAGTCGACGTTTTTCAAAAGCGAGGTAAAATCATCTGTCAGATCTTCCAGTGAGATCTCCGGTGGAATCACAACACCGCCGTGAGGCACAACAACTAAAATGTCCGATCCTGTCATAACCTAAACCTTTCGCGGTTAGAAGCCGTCTTGGGGTTAGAAATTTATTTATTATTCTATCTCTTTTCCCTGTCGTTTGAAATATAAAATAAAAGAAATAATATCGGCTGTTTGCTTTAATTTGTTGACAGGAATGAGCGTTCTGCCTATACTTTAAATCAATTTGAGCAACCTTGTGCAGTGATTCATGAACAATTCATTCCCCTTCAAACAAAAGGAATTTTCGGGCTGGTCAACGCTTGCGGGTGCAATGCTGGCGTATGGCTGCATTTGTGGTGATGTCACTTACGCTTATGGTGTGTTTCTCCCGTCGATGAATGAAGCCTTCGAATGGCCCCGTTCGGCTTTGTCCGGCCCCTACACGCTTTTTCTGATTACCGGTGGACTGCTTGGGCCATTGGTTGGTTGGACGATTGCCCGCTTTGGCGCCCGTAAAAATGTCATTCTAGGGAACATCTTTGCGGCGTTTGGTCTGCTCGGTATGTCTCAGGTCCGGGAAATCTGGCAAGTTTATCTTTTTTTTGGTGTGATGGGCGGACTTGGCCTGGCCTTTTCAGAATTTTTAACCATGACGACGGTAATCAATCACTGGTTCATCAGGAAAAGATCTCTGGCTTTGGGATTGCTTTTTGCTTCAGGCGGTGTTGGCGGATTTCTTCTGCCGCCGCTGATTATTGTGTTCATTTCCGGTCTTGGTTGGCGATGGGCATGGGTCTGCCTGTCTTTAGTGCATCTTTTACTGGCGGTTGTTCTGGCCGGAATTCTTATTCGGAATACACCCGAGAGTGAAGGCCAGTTGCCGGACGGTCTGCAGGAGGATGTTCCCTCCGACAACCTTCAAAGCTCTGCAGAGGGGCGCGTATATTCAACGGCTGTGGACTGGAGTGTTCGGGGCGCCATGCGAACGCCGGCTCTTTGGTTGCTGTTGGTTTTGTTTTCCGCTGTATTGTTTGTCCATAACATGATGACGACGCATCAGGTGGCCTACCTGCGGGATTTGCATTATTCTTCCATGGTGTCGGCCACGGCTCTGGGTCTGATGCTGGGAATGAGTATTCTGGGGAGACTGATCAGTGGTATCCTTGGCATGCGGTTTGACGGACGGAGCCTGGCGGCCGTTTTTCTTGGATGCATGGCTCTGGGGATTGTGTCGCTCTTGAATGCTGGAGCAATCTTTTTTGTTTATCTCTATTCTGTCCTTACCGGCATCGGATTTGGTGGAATGATTGTGCTTCTGCCCAACGTTATGGGAGCCTACTTCGGCCGCAAACACTTTTCCAGGATTGTCGGTTGGACAACCCCGGTGGTGACCCTGGTGAGCGCCGTGAGTCCCATACTGGCGGGGTTTTTCTATGACAGGACGGGAAATTATACGATTCCCTTTGCTACCGCGTCAGTTCTGCTTTTCGTCAGTATTGTTCTGGCGTTTCTGGCTCGTCCCCCCGGTTTGCCCGGGGCGATCAGGTAACGGGCGTTTCATTCGTGAAGGGTTCAATTTATATTTGTCTAAATCAGGGAATCGGTGTAAGAAAAAAGCATGAAAAACAATGATGGAATGATGGTTGCGGTACGGGTCAGTCTTATTTGTAATGTAATTCTTTTTGTTATTAAAGCGATTACGTTATTGATCGTCAATTCACTTGCCGTCGCCGCTGATCTCGGAATATCGGCCATTGCGCTGTGTGTATCCGGTATACTTTATTATGCGATCAAGATGTCGAATAAACCCGCCGACCTTCTTCATAACTATGGTTACGGCAAGGTTGAAAATGTCACCGAAGCGATAGAAGGCGTTGTGCTGATAGGCCTGGCGCTTGCCATGTCTGTTCAGGCCATCCTTAGCCTTGTTCATCCCAGTGAGGGAATGCATTCACCTGTCATCGGTTTGAGCACCAGCTTAATGGGCGTGATGATCAATTTCTGGGGCTCCCGCTTTATTATGAAACTTGGAGAAAAACATGCGTCACCGGCCCTCAAAGCCGAGGGGCTGCATTTCCGCCTGGAAGGCTATATCTCTCTATCGATCACTCTGGCCTTTGCCCTGGTGATGATCCTTCATCATTATGGATTTTTGAAATTGGCACAATATGTTGATCCTATGGCAACGTTGCTGGTCAGCGTGTTGATTACAGTGCCGTCCGTGCGGCTTCTGAAGGAAGCCTATATGAAGCTTCTGGACGCGTCCATTGGCGAAACCAGCCAGATGGATGTCATCAAGGCACTGGCCTTTCATCATGAAAGGTACTGTGATTTTAAAGATATACGAACGAGATCGGCCGGTCGCAAACAGTTTGTGGACATCCACCTGGTTATGCCCGAGCACATTTCCGTCAAGCAGGCCCATCAGATTGCCTCCGCCCTGAAGCAGGATATTTTCAATGCTGTTTCGGACAGTGAAGTGACGGTGCATATAGAGCCGTGCAGCAGGGATTGCGCTTACGTTAAGAATAATCGGAAGTGCCCTTACACAGACTATCAGACGCAATGACACGCCCGGGGAGATCAGTGCCAAAACATCGGATGCTGTTGGTATAGGTGATTTTCAAAACCATTATTTTTCAATATACATGTACCACGGATATCTTGTGATTTCTTTGAATCCCATGCGATGATAAAGCGGTGCACCGAATTTGCTGGCCTGAAGCACGGCCATGGTCGCGCCTCGCCGAAAGGCCTCGTGAGTAACCTGGCAAACACAGGTATGGGCCAGGCCTCTTCCACGGTAATGCTCCAGCGTGCCTACCCAGTAGATGCCGGCGATGGAATGTGAAAACAGAATCATCGCGGCAGAAACGGGCTGTTCCTGATCATAGGCTACAACCAGATAATTGTATGGTTGCAGCAGCCTTTCCGGGGACGCGAATATCTGTTGGCCAGTCTGCACGGGCATTCCCAGACTCTGATAACTTTGTGTGGTAACCGACGCAAAGTCGATCACGCCGTCCACATCAACAATGTGCCGAATTTCAATCCCTTCTGGCGCTGTGATGTCCTTCAACGGACGATCCGTCATCATGCCCGGTGCGTCGGATATCTGAATCATCTTTTCCCGCAGACAGATGGATTCTAATGCCGCGTCCGCATGTTTTCTGATGTGAATGCTGAAGGAGGATTTTCTTTCCCTGTAAAATAACCGGATTCGGTCAAACCGGTCGATTGCGGCATGGTCATCTCCGTTGTGTAGACTCATGGCAACACTGGTCACAGGAGATGTGCCTGGTCCTTTCGTCAGCAATAGATCGTTTTGCTCGAATATTTCGCCAGGCGCGTTCCAGCGGGTCATTTCGCGGATATATGCCGCCAGATTAAGATCACTGAATCGCAGGACATCATTCGCAGTCATGGTCACTCCTGATGTTATTATCTGTTTTCTGCGATATATTTGATCGGCTTCACCATTTGCTCTTTGATAACTTTTAGAAATTTTTTCCTTACGGTCGGAATCTTCGTCATAACCATCATTAAGGCGTTCATACGTCTGATCTTGTAATTCTTCTGTGGAAAATCGTAAAACTTGTGCTTCTTATAGTAGCGGTGATCGGCCTGAAAAACAAAACGCAGCATGCCATAAACTTCATCCCTGAAAATTTTTCCGCCGCCAACGCCAAGAAAAGTCATGGGGGGGGTGTAGCCCTGAACGGAAGGGCGCACCAGCGCACCCGCCAGCTCCTTAAGAAGCCTGTCAATCTGCGTAGAATTCTGTGACTCATCCGTAACAATACCCGCAAGATTCGCCTCCTGAAATTCTGCGTAAGCTTCCAGAATCTGGCGTAAGTTGGGGAGCTGTCCCAGCGGGCCCGAAATTAGGAATGCAATCTGTTTGCCAATAAGTGTCGGCGTGTGGGTGTTGTAGAAGGATCGATCAAAAAAAGTCTTCCACCTTGCTGAAAAATAGCGGTCGTGAATGGCGCCCGCGTAAACCACAACGTCCGCCTTTTTGACTTTATTGTTGTAGAAATCAATGTAACCGTCTTTGCCCTGATAATCACATATATTATTAATGCCGCACTTGCAGCATCCCAGGCAACCACCCTTGATATCGATATCCATGAGGTTGACGATCTCAACGTCACCACGGAAGTTGCCGGCCAGAGACTGCACGATGGTGTCAATATTGCCTGTTGGCTGCTGCCCGTCTTTC
>JAGFXG010000317.1 GCA_017860985.1 Deltaproteobacteria bacterium | reverse complement strand
GTTCCCAGGTCCGCCATTCTGAAAGTGGTGTTTCCGTCCCGCCGTTTATATTAAGATGCTGGTCCTGAGGATCTGCGGATATCTCAAGCCATCGAGAGGTTCTGTGGACAGCCATCAGTGTGAAAGCGAAAGGAAAACTGTCCGTGCCTGAACGCGGATCAGCAGTCGGAGCCGCTGAATTTATCTTAGGGGATTGGATGAAACCCGCTTATTCAGCCTGCCCGTTGAAAAGGACCTGGATATCCGAATTCCCGCGTAAACCCTCCCCTCAACCATGTCTGAGGACACAGAAGCAGGAACGCCGATGAGAATGCGGCAAGGCATCCGGTTGACGGCATCCGTGAAACGGGCATGGAAACCCCGTGTCCGGGTGTTCTTTTTTGCACTGATGAGCACATTGGCTGCCGGGGGGCAGGCATGGGCCCAGAAGGATGCCGAACTGCAGCAAGCCTTTAAAAAAATGGATGAAGTCGCGAAGGGCTTTCGCGCCTTTTCCGCCAGATTTTCTCAAATAAACTATACGGCAATTGTGGACACATTCGACTCTCCGCATACCGGAGAGTACTTTTACGCGTTCGATAAGGACCGGACTGTGCTCTGGAGGCATGAAACCAGAAATCCCGTGCCGAAAATTTTGACTGTCAGAAAAGGCATTGTCACAATTTACCAGCCCAGAATTAAGGAAGCGACCATCTATGATATGGGCAAGCGCCGGCAATACGTGGATTATCTGGCCGTAGGGATTGGCAGACGGGCGGCGGAACTTCAGGAAAAGTTCAGCATTTCATTTCAGGGAAGCGAATTGATCGCCGGCGCGCCCTGCTTTGTTCTGCTCTGCAGACCCAGAGATAGAGAGGTCTCATCACAGGTGTCTTCCATAACGATCTGGCTCAAAAAATCCAGCGGAACCCCCGCCCGGTTCAAGATCGAAGCGCCGGGTGGAGATTTTTTATTGGTAACATTTTCCGGTGAGAAGCTGAACGCTGCGATCCCGGACTCCATGTTTGATCAGAAACTCCCTGCCGGTGTGAATATCATCAGAATTCAGTGATCTCCATTGAGCTTTTTGCATAATCGCGGGCTGAAGGCTCTTGCCCCGGCTTCGGATCACACGCAGCCTACAAATAGCGAAACCATCAACGAGCCCAGCCAAAAAATATGGAAGATCGTATGGCACATGAAGTATAATGAGTCACATCCGGAAACATTGAAATTCCTTGGTAAATGTAAGGTAGTAATGGCTTAGCATGCCGGCTCGGATGAAGTAGCCTATTGCCGCGACAGTAATTCATCCATCGTGTGGTTGGGGCTCCATTGGCGGTCGATTGAGATCTGCGGAGGGAGCGCATGTACAGGCATGAAGGAGTCGAAATGGCTGCTCTACGAGGCTATCCTGAAGGGACAGCAATCGGACCCTGAGTTTGTGGTTCGAATTGACAGAAGGTATTTCATGAGCGCGATGAGGAAAAAACTGGCGATATCCATCATCCTGGTGCTGCTGTTGACTGTCGTCGGGGGAACTGTGTGGTCTCTGTTCAGATGGCATCAATCCCAGAAAACACCGAAATCTAATTCTTCCGAAAAGCTGGCCTCAGCCGAAGGATGGAAGATATCCCGCATGCATGGAAACAAAAGACTTTACGAGGCGTCGATCGAGAGTTTTTCTGTGGAAAGAGCCAAAATGGGGCCATTCGCGATCGGCCCTCTGCACGTAGCTCATTTGAAAAATGTGGTCGTTGATTTTTACACTGAAGGCCTCATGTCGCTTGCCGGCGCGGGCAAGCACTCATCGCAAATGGGGGCTTCCATAGTAGATGCCTTGGAGGATTCCTTTACCGACATAAAAAATGAACCGGTTTTTCGGAGCAGAAAAATCAGGGTCTTGGACCTGATGGGAATTGCGTTGAATCTGTGGGACCGGGAGAAGCGAGTATTTAGAATTTCCAGCGACCGGGCAACGATAGACCGTAAGACGGGCGACATCATCTTCATCGGCCACGCGTCCCTGGAGACCGCAGAAAACGGCAGCCTAATCTCCCATAGAATCCGGTGGGTTAAAAAGACATCGCTATTTCGTATCGATGACGCTTTTGTTTTGACTAAAGGGGACATTAAAAAGGAAGGCAGAAGCTTGGAAACGGACTATCTGCTGGAAAAAATCAAGTATCCGATCAAAACTGGCCAATAAATGGCGCTGGCCAGGATTGCAAGAGGTGAAAAATGATCTGCAACAGGAACAATTACTCTGTAAGCATTTTGATCTTTGCCTTTGCTTTTCTGCTTGGGTGTCTGGGCTCAAGTTTTTCCCAGACGGCCGATGATTATTTTGAACTTGGGAAAGCGGACCTGGCAAATAATTCCCTGACTTCAGCGCATACAAATTTCCAGAATGCCCTGTCCCTCAACGCGAACCACGAAGGGGCCAATTTGTTTTATGCCATAACCAGTATCCTGATGGTATCGAATTCGCCGACATTCAACACCCTTCTGGACCGGGCCGGCGTGTCCTCAACCGGGCGAAATGTTTTTGACTGGACTGCTGATTTCGTTCGTGATGCCTATGGGAACGTTTTGTTGCCGGGTAATACGCCTACAGGCGTGGAGCTGCAAAACTTCGCCAAAAAC
>JAGFXG010000048.1 GCA_017860985.1 Deltaproteobacteria bacterium | reverse complement strand
CGCCAGCTTCTTGCCTTTGCCCGCAAACAGACGGTATCCCCCCGGGTGATCGACATGAGCAAAACCGTGGAGGGCATGCTCAAAATGCTGAAGCGGCTGATCGGAGAGGACATTCATCTGTCCTGGCTGCCGGGCGTGAATTCCTGGCCGGTTAGGGTTGATCCCTCCCAGGTGGATCAGATTCTGGCAAACCTGTGCGTCAATGCGCGTGACGCGATCACCGGTGTCGGCAAGGTCACCATCGAATTGGAAAACATTCATATCGATGAGGCCTTTTGCGCCGGGTACCCCTACTTTATTTCGCCCGGAGACTATATTCTCCTCGCCGTGAGTGATGACGGTCACGGCATGGACAAGAAGGTTCAGGACAGACTTTTTGAACCTTTTTTCACCACCAAGGATGTCGGGAAAGGCACGGGCCTGGGGCTGGCCACGGTTTATGGCATCGTCAAGCAGAACAAAGGGTTCATCAATGTCTACAGCGAGCCCGGCCATGGAACAACCTTCAGGATTTATCTGCCCCGGCACCTAGGCGAAGCCGAGCAGGCCAGGGTGGAGCAGAAGCAGGAATCGATGATCCGCGGCCATGAGACCGTGCTGGTCGTGGAGGACGAGTCGGCCATTCTGGACCTGTGCAGGATCATGCTGGAGCAGCAGGGGTATGAGGTTCTGGCCGCTGCCACGCCTGAAGAGGCGATCCGGCAGGCGGGGGAGCACAGTGGGGAAATCCATCTGCTGATTACCGACATGGTGATGCCCGGGATGAACGGCCGTGATCTTGCGAAAAGATTCCTTTCCATCTATCCCGCCATGAAATGCCTGTTCATGTCAGGCTATACGTCCAATATGATTGCCCACCAGGGCATTCTCGATGAAGGCGTATATTTTATTCAGAAACCGTTCTCCAGAAATGACCTGACCAACAAGGTACGGGAAGTACTGGATCAGAAATAGCTGATGGACCTCAGACGATGTTGCCCCGGAATTTCCTGGAATAAAAAATGTTCGGTAATTTCAAACCGCATCAACTCTTTCGCGATAATATAAATCTGCAGTTAGCACTATGTTTCCCATTGACACAATGAGGTCAACTAACGTAAATTGTCTTTTGAAATTAATATTGCATAAAGCATCGGCTTATAACAATACTGTACATGGAGCTTCCAAAGTGAACGAACGACGTTATGAACGCTATGCAATCAATTACACCGAAGATGAAAAAGCCAAGATTGTAGTGATCATCGAAGGCACCCCTGTTCATGTAGTGAATTTCTCTTTAGGCGGGTTGTATGTTTTTTCGGAAAAATTTTTCCCTGAAGGTGAAATGGTAAATCTTTCAATTGGTCTCGAACATAAGGGTGAAACGAAATTAACGGGGAAAGTTGTTCGCACCAACTCTGTAATGAATGGTCAAAGCTGGGGCATCGCATTTGATTTAACCCGTACTTATAGTACGAAACCGAACCCCAAGCGACACCGACATACCCGGCAATCTGCGGAAATCAAGCTTCCGGAGACGGCAAATCCGCAAAGGACCATGAAGCAGACCTGATTGTCCTTGGCATAAGCATGGAATCGGGAGGTTGCTTCATGCTGCGAAACACAATCACCACACTTAATGAATTTGAGGGGGCATCCCTGCTGAAACAGGCGGGCATCCCTGTCATTGAAAGTATTTTAGCCAAAGATCATTCCGCGGTTGCGGCTGTGGCGGACCGGCTTGGCTTTCCGGTCGCATTGAAGATCTGTTCTGACGCTGTTCCCCACAAGACCGAACAGGGCGGCGTGGTATTGAACATCAAAAACTCCAGTGCCCTGGAAAAAGCCGCCCGCGATATGGAAAAAAGATTTTCCGGAATTCCCCATAAACTCCTGGTACAAAAAATGGCCAATCCGGGCACTGAACTCATCCTTGGAGGCAGGCGTGACCCCGTGTTCGGTCCCGTGGTCCTGGCGGGCGTCGGGGGCATCTTCGCTGAAATTTTCCGCGACACGGTAATCGACCTCGCACCGGTCGACGAAATAACTGCCGCCGCGATGCTCCGCCGACTCAAAGGCTCCGCCCTTCTTGAAGGCTACCGGTCTCAAAAACCCCTCGATATCGCTGCTGTCGCGAAAGCTGTTTCAGCGCTTTCGGGTCTGCTGTTGAGCCGGCCGGACATTCTCGAAATCGACGTAAACCCGTTTATCGTCTATACGGAAGGAGGCATGGCCGTTGACGCCCTTGTCCGAATGGATGGCAAACCCGCCGCAGTCGCCAGAAAACGCCACGACCCGTCAACCGTCGCGTTTTTTTTCCAGCCGTCATCCATAGCTGTGATCGGTGCCTCAAGGAGTCCGGGCAAAGGGGGAAATATCATCCTGCGCAATCTTCTGAAGGCGGGTTTCAAAGGCACCATTCATCCTATTAATCCCTCCGTCAAAGAGATTCTTGGTCTTCCTGCCTTTGCGAGGGTTTCTGATGTACCGACACCGGTGGATACAGCCATGATTGTCATTCCCAAAAGCGCGGTGCCCGATGCGCTTGAAGACTGCGCCACCAAAGGAGTCTCCAGCATCATCCTCAGCACGGGTGGCTACTCGGATATGGGAGAGGCGGGAGCGAAAGAGCAAAATGAGATTATCGATCAGGCGCGCAAGGCCGGTATCCGCATCATGGGGCCCAACAGCATCGGCACGCTAAACCCGTCCGCCGGCATGTCCACATCCATCGTCGGCCTTGATCCAATCAAGTCGGGCGGAGTGTCCATCATCGGTCAGTCCGGTGTTTTCTCGTCGGGCTGGGCGCGCTGGATTGCGGACACCAAACCCTTCGGGCTGGCCAAGGTCGCGTGCATCGGAAACAAGGGCGACATCAATGAAAGCGACCTGCTGGAGTACATGACGGGCGACCATCAGACTAACACTATTGGCATGTATCTGGAAGGCGTGGTTGAGGGGAAACGATTCTTCAAAGCGGCTTCGGAAGCCTGTAAGAAAAAACCCGTGGTTGTGATGAAGGCCGGCCGCAGTGAGGCCGGAGCGGCGGCCGTTGCATCGCATACCGGTTCACTTGCCGGATCAGACGCCGTGTTTAATGCCGTCTGCCGCAGAGCGGGCCTAATCCGGGTGCAAAACTCCGAAGCCTTTTTTGATGCCCTGGCGGCATTCGAAAAACTTCCACTGCCGCGGGGGAACCGCATGGGATCGCTCTCCATCACAGGAATGGGCTGCGTTGCGGCTACGGATGCCGCGGAGGAATACGGCATCGTCCTGCCCGCCCTGAAGCCGGAAACACTGAAAAGACTGGGGGAAGTAATGCCTTCCTGGGCGCCGGTGCGCAATCCCATTGACACCTGGTCCGCCATTGAACAGCACGGATCGAAAAAAGCATCCAGCCACATTGCCCGATGCCTGATGGATCAGCAGGATGTTGACGCCCTGCTGATCACCTTTGTTCTCATGCCTGAAAGCATGTTCGACATATCAGAAGCTTTCGCCGACATTATCAGCAGTCATCCGCACAAACCTGTCTTTGCAAGTTACTACGGCGGTACGGCCCGGGAGATTGCCCACATCCATGATGGATTTTCCGCACTGGGCGTGCCCTGCTACCCGACACCAGAACGCGCCATAGCCTCGTTTGGCCGCATGGTGGAGTATGCGCGGTTCCGCGGAATCATCCACGGATGACTTTTTAACGCGGGAAAGAATATTTTATTTTACCCCGGTGACAATCATCTCCCGGCTCCGGAAGTTACAATTGAGGAAGTTGTAAAACAGATTGACTATACATTGGCGGACCATGGCCGCGTCAAATGTATTGCAGAAAAAATCCTGTTGACACACGTGATCATCCTTCATATATTCGGATCGTGAAAAAACAATACCTCATTATTCTTTTCGCCCTTTCAATTTTGCTGGTGTCCTGCCTGAGCCTGGTGATGCAAAATCCCTCTTTTGTCCTTCGGGAGATCACTCTCAAACCTCTCTCCTTAACGGAAATGACTCTTCTGATCGGGCTTGATGTAGAAAATCCGAATTATTTCGATCTTACCTTCAAATCGTTTGAATACAAGGTTTACCTCAACAATGAGGAAATCGGGACCGGTCATCTGGAACAGGAAGTAGTGATCCCCTCATCCTCAACAACGCGGGTAATGGCACCTATCTCTGCGGAACTCAAAAACTGGGGCGGAAGCATAATTAAGGCAATTCTTACCGGGGACAAGCTCCTCTATAAAATAGAGGGAAGGATTGATATTAAAACGGCCTTCGGAGGCGTCAAGCTGCCGTTCTCTCAGGAAGGTCATTTAAATTAAGTCGAAGATCATTCCCGGGTGAATGAAAATTCCCCGAAAAATACAATGGCCGGATATCATCGGTGGTCGATGAGATCCGGCCATTTTGTCAAGACTTTTGAAGAGCGTTCAAAAGCTGCTTCCCATTATTCCTTGCCGTCTTTCCTATCGCACAGGAATTATAAAGGGCGGCAGGAAAAAACTAATAATCGGAGGCGGAGGAGGCACATGAGCACGCACGCGATGACGGGGCGGATATACAGGAGCCCTGTGAGCAACCACGGGACGCCGGTAGTGTCCTCGGAAATCTCTATGGTCATACTGGTTGTGGATCCGGTCGGGCCCGCCGCGATCGTTATATCTTCGCCCGTCTTCCCAGCCAGGGTCCGCGAAAGCGGAAACGGCCAACCCCGCAACCATTAAAACCGTTACAAATGCTATGCTTAATTTTTTCATTTCTTTATCTCCCTTCGTTTGTGTTTCGTTGTCTTTGGATAGAGCATGCATCGTGCCAGATAAGTGTTTATTTAGGATGTTGTTGATATTATTGGATTATAAAAAGACCGTTGGGTTTGCGTAACGAAATTCTTTCAGCTGATCATCGTAAAAGTGGTCCAGAAATATTCGGTGTGAATACCCGACCGGATAGATAATATCCACTTTGGACAAACCATAGAAATAAGTATGAATTGTTTCACAACAGACAAACAGATGATAAATTATTTTCCGGCATCAACAAGTGCGCGCAATACATCGGACACCGCTTCCTTGTGTTCCACCAGAATAACCTTGATGCCGACACTTCTGCCTGTAATCAATTGCCCCAGTGTTTTGCCGTCAGTATCCAGTTGGCAGCCCAGAATGCGGAGGTGGTGTTCGTTCAAAGTCTGCTCGATATGGCGATAGAGACGCTCCGCCCCGTCGTTGGAGAATAAAAGCAGACGCGAGATTCGTTCATTTTGCTGCGATTTCATTTGCTCATGCAGATGATCAATGCCTTTCTTTTCCGAGGCGAGTTTGTCAAATATTTCATCAAAACCAAAACGGACGCGTCTTTGCATCCGGGCTTTCTTAATGGCACCGGTCAGCGATTCACTAATGTTCAGCACTGGCACTTCCAACTTGCCTTCCGGCCAAAGCCTGGTTTTTTCTGCCACAAGAGCCTCGCGGATTTTTTCCGAGAGGCCTGCCGCTTCCAGCTGGCGGGGAAAACGCATGTCGGACAAGTTCATTTCGCTATCCTTTTGAAAGTTATTTCTAATTAAACATAGTTGCCGAAGAAATAGAAATGCAGGGAATATTTAAATGCCTGCAAATTTTGTTGCGAGCTCTTCCAGTTCATCCCAGCGATTGTATGCCGTTTCTAAATCCGCCTCCAGGACCGCAAGCTGATTGTTTATGTCCAGTAAGCGGGCCGGGTTATTTGTTTTATACAAATCCGGGGAATTCAGCAATTCCATAAGTCTTGCTTTTTCTTTTTCCATTTTTTCTATTTTACAGGGCAATTCCTCGCGTTCCTTTAATTCTTTGAAAGACAGCTTGCTCTTTTCTCTTGGCTGCTTTTCCTTTTTGCCCTTCACCTCTTTGGGCAGAGCCTCCTTTATTTCGACGCGTTGCCTGAGCCAGTCATCATAACCGCCCACATATTCCTGCATACGCCCTTCCCCTTCCAGCACAATTGTGGAGGTGACAACGTTGTTGAGAAACGTCCGGTCGTGGCTGACAAGTAAAATAGTGCCCGAGTATTCCAAAAGACGATCTTCCAGAAGCTCGAGAGTTTCCACGTCCAGGTCGTTGGTTGGCTCATCGAGGACCAGTACATTGGAGGATGTGCAAAAGAGCTTTGCCAAAAGCATACGGTTTTTCTCGCCGCCGGAAAGCGACTGAACGGGCGACTGGATCTGGGCAGGCGGGAAAAGAAAATCCTGGAGATAACCGACAACATGCCGGGGAACACCATTGATAAAAACCGTATCATTGCCGTCCGCGACATTGTCCCGCAGCGACTTCCTCTCATCAAACTGCGCGCGCAGTTGATCGAAATAGGCAATGGCAATGTTGGTTCCCAGCCGCAACGTTCCCCCGGCCACCGGCAGCTCACCCAACAGCACTTTGATCAGCGTGGTCTTGCCGGACCCGTTGGGTCCGATGATGCCGACACGATCACCGCGCATAATCCTTGTGGAAAAAGAATCAATAATTATTTTGTCCGCGTAAGCAAAGCTGATTTTATCGGTCTCAACCACCAGCTTGCCGCTGCGCCGGGCTTCGGACACCGTAAGCTTCACATTCCCGTCCCGCTCGCGTCTCCGCGCGCGCTCCTCGCGCATGACCTGAAGAGCTCTTACGCGTCCTTCATTACGGGTGCGCCTTGCCTTGATACCCTGCCGGACCCAGACTTCTTCTTTGGCCAGTTTTTTATCAAAGGCCTGCCACTGGCTTTCTTCCGCTTCCTGCATGGCCTGGCGCCTTTCAAGATAAGTGGCGTAGTTGCAGGAAAAAGAGAAAAGTTTACCCCGGTCGATTTCGACAATGCGTGTAGAGATTTTTTGCAGAAAGGTCCTGTCGTGCGTGACAAACATGATGGTCTTATCATAATTCTGCAAAAACTCCTCCAGCCAAAGAATGGAATCAATATCCAGATGGTTGGTAGGCTCATCCAGAAGCAGGATATCGGGATCATAAACGAGTGCGCGGGCCAAAAGCACCCGGCGCTTCAACCCCGCCGAAAGCAGGCGGAATTCAACATTGTCATCCAGCCCGACCCGCGAGATCACGGTTTCGACCTGCTGATGAAACTGCCAGGCGCCTGCCGCTTCCAACTGGTTCTGTACCTGTTCCATCTTATTGAGCAGACTCTGATCATCGTTTTTAGACATCCGCAGGGTCAGATCGTGATAAACATGCAGCAAATCCAGATGCTCCTGTCCCCCTGAGGCAATGACGTCGTAAACGTTACCCTGCAGATCATCGATATCCTGAGGCATGACGGAGATGCGCACATTTTTATCTATGACGATTTCGCCTTTATCCGGCGGAATGCTGCCCTCCAAAAGTTTGATCAACGTAGATTTGCCTGATCCGTTTCGGCCCAGAAGTCCGATGCGCTCGCCCGGCTCGATCTGCAAAGACGCGCCATCCAGCACCATCGGTCCGCCAAAACTGATTGAAATGTTGTTGATCCAGAGTTGAGCCATAAACTCTTTTCCTTTTTCTGCTTGAGGATGAATTCGCTT
>JAGFXG010000047.1 GCA_017860985.1 Deltaproteobacteria bacterium | reverse complement strand
GCAATGGCAAGTGCAATTGCTTTTGTGTTGCCGCCTGTGTCCGAATATCTTTTATTAAAAAGCATTTCGCCGCGTGCCACATCATACAGGCGGCCGTCGGCAACCGTGTCTTTCCCCTGAACGGTTAAGTCGCCTCGAACCAGAAAATCAGCGCCGATGGCTGTCCACTCGGGGAAGCGGATTTTTTCCGGATATCCGGGTTCAACGCCTTCCAAAAAACTTTTTTTGTCCAGGATTTTAAAAATCCCCGTCATGTCGAGGTAGTTTTTGATGTCATCGGCAATGGCGGAATTGAACCCCGAGGATGCGGATGCCCCCGGGTTTTTATTTTGAAAATCACAAATCGCGATGGGGAATTGCTGAAAACCGGGTGCGTCAATATCAATATACACTTTAGCCATGGCGGTGCTGTAAGCGCTGCAAATCGCCAGGAAAACAAGAAGGATTAATAATTTTAAAACATATTTATTATGCATAATCATTCATCATCCATCAGTAAATTTGTTCAGCGAAAGTCCTCGGAGTGAAACCGGATACCGAAGTCGATGAAACTGCTGTTTACCCATCCCGCAAGCGGAGGGAAAGGAGCGGATTTTTTTACCGCGCGCATGGCGGATTCATCAAAATAGGTGTTGCCGGAACGTTTTTCAAAATCGATGTATTCCAGGGCTCCGCTTCTTGTTATTCTTACCTCGACGATGGTTTCTACGTTGTCTTTCGGCATCATCGAGGGCGGCAATGTCCAGTTCTTTTTGATTTTGGCCCAGACAAAACGGCTATACTCGTCTATCTTAGACGAGTCGGCAGAGGATGAGGCTGAACCCATACGTGCCGCTGTGGATCCATATGGAACACCCGGCGTTTCTCCGGACCCGGCCTTAGCGAGTTCTTTTCGGCGCAGGGCATCGATTTTCTTCTGGACATCCGCTTTAGAAAACTCTTGCTGGCGGATCGCATCAATTTTCTTCTGGAGATCCGCCTGCCTGATATCTTTGCTCTTGTCTGTAATAATATCCTTAGCCGTGTCTTTTACGGGTTCTTTTTTTTTAATCAGATCGACGGCTGGAGGGGCTTCCACCTTTCGCTTCAGAATGACGGGAGGTTCCGGGGCAGGAGGCTGAAAAATGTCTTTCGTTATAGAAGTCCCCTTTGGTGGCTGCAGAATTTCAGGACCCACCAGCGCGACGGAATAGGGGGCGCCGAAGGTTAACTGCTTTGATGTTCCGGGCACGGTGATGATGATGGCGGCAATCGCAATCAGGTGAAGAAGCAGTGAGGCGAAAAACATCTGGTAGGGGCTACCGGTATTGCCGACGGAGCTTTTATGGAGCATCCGGGAGGTCATTTCACGTCCTCAGGCGGTTCCGTAATCATCCCCAGTTTGTCAACACCCGCTTTGCGTATTTCCGACATGACTTCAACCACAAAACCATAAGAAACATTTTTGTCGGCCCGCAGGAAAATCTCGCGGTCAACACGCTCTTCAAAAATGGCGGCAAGTTTTGTGTTGAGCTCCTGCAGAGACATCCGGGTCTTGTTCAGAAAAATTTCTTTGTTTTCGTTGATGCTCAGAATCAGTTTTTCTTCTGCGAGATCTACGGTTTTTGACTTGACGCGCGGCAGGTTGACATCGATGCCCATGGAAAGCATCGGCGCGGTCACCATGAAAATGATGAGAAGCACAAGCATGACGTCAACGAGCGGAGTGACGTTGATGTCCGCCATGGATTTATTTTCGGAATGTCTTCTGCGTGCATGCCGCATGATGTTATATCCTGAACAAGCTTATTTACTGATCAGATGGCGTTCGACGATATTCAAGAATTCGTCGGCAAAATTATCCATTTCCTGCACCATCGTTTTGGACTTGTTTAAAAAGTAATTGTAGAAAATGACGGCCGGGATAGCCGCCGCCAGGCCTGCCGCAGTTGCAATCAGTGCTTCCGAGATGCCGGGAGCCACAACGGCCAGTGTTGCCGAACCGCGCGCGCCGATGGCTTTAAAGGTTTCCATAATTCCCCAGACCGTGCCGAATAACCCGATGAAGGGACTGGCCGAGCCTGTTGTGGCCAGAAATCCAAGGGAGCTTTCAAGTTTGGTCATTTCCGTGTTGGATGCCCTGTTCAGTGCCCTCTGCACATTATCGATAGAAGAGAGACTCATTTCTTCGGGGCGGGCTGTGTCTTTGGACACTTTGTTCATTTTGCTTAATTCTGCATAACCGACACGAAAAACTTCCGCCGTTGTCGAGTGAGGATATTTTTTGGCTGCCGGTACGACCTCAGAAAGTTTATTGCTGCGCTGATAATCGGAATCAAAATCTTCGTTCTCTTTTCTGATTTTTCGATAATAACGGAATTTCAGAAAAATGATGGTCCAGGAAATGATGGAGAAAATGAGCAGGATCAGTAGAACAAATTTGACCATAAACCCGGCATCAGCAATCATGCCTAAAAGGGAACCGTGAAAATTACCTCCAATGTCTAAAGATCCAATATCTTTCACTATGTTATCTCCAGAAATGATTTGAAATTTGCGTGTAACCTAAAGGAAAATATTATCATTGTCAATACATCTTTTTCCCGGACGTTAAAGGTCTTCCGGTGTAAAGGTCGTGATGTCGTCAATTCGTGTTGTATTGGCCAGCAGCATCATTGTCCGGTCGATTCCGAGTGCGATGCCGGCACTAGGCGGCAGGTGTTCCAGAGTGGTCAGAAATTTTTCCGGCATGGGATAGCAGTGCCAGTTTTTGGCGGCCCGCACCCCGGATGCTTTTTCAAAACGCCTTCTTTGTTCGGCTGCGTCGGTCAGTTCGGAGAACCCGTTGGCCAGTTCCAGACCTCCGATATAAAGCTCAAATCGTTCCGCCACCGATGGGTCGCTCTTTTTGATTCTTGCCAGAGCCGCCAGTTCGGCCGGATAATCATAAAGGAAAGTCGGCCGGCTGATGCCCAGGCGGGGTTCTATGTATTGAACAAGTGTTTCATCAAAAATAATCCGGTTTAGTGTTTCGGACAGACTCACAGGGGAGTATCTGGCAAAGGCATCTGCTACGGTAATTCTTTCCCAGGGTGCTGCCAGATTGATTTTTTTGTTTTGCCAGGTGATGTCCTGATGGTATCCCACACTTCTGAAAGCGGCCAGAAGCATGGCTTCACACTGATCCATAAGATCATGATAATCGAATTGTACAACATACCATTCCAGCATGGTGAATTCCGGCAAATGCTTTCCGCCTCGCTCGTCAGCCCGGAAACATTTGCAGATTTGAAAAATTCTGGGGCAGCCTGCGGCCAGAAGCCGCTTCATGCAGAGTTCGGGGGATGTTTGTAAAAACCAGCTGCCCGAGGGTATGGCTTCAATATGTTCTTCCGGAGCGGGGGAGGGAATCCGGACGGGTGTTTCGACTTCCAGAAAATCCTGCTGAATGAAGAAAGAACGGATGCTTTGGATTAGTCTGGCCCGCATCCGCATAGCCTGCGATTTGCGAGCCAGATAGAAATAGTCATCCTGATGCGGTGCGTTCAAAAGAGGTTATCCTTTGACGCGGGTCAAATATTCGCCCGTTCGTGTGTCAATGCGGATTTTTTCTCCCTCGGAAACAAATGTCGGCACCAGAATGGTCGCTCCCGTTTGTACTTTGACCGGTTTGGTTGCGCCGGATACTGTGTCACCCTTGGCCCAGGGTTCGGCTTCCGTAACAATCAGCTCGACAAAATTGGGCAGGCTGATGCCGATGGGCCGGTCTTCAAACAGGAGGATTTCGACTTCGATATTGTCAGTCATGTAATTGACTGCCTCATCGACCTGTGTTTCCGTCAGATAGACCTGTTCGTAGTTTTCATTGTCCATGAAACAGTATTTGTCGCCCTCTTTATAGAGGTACTGCATTTTCTTTTCACGCAGGTCGGCCGGTTCAAAGTTGTCCACGGAACGGAAGGTTCTTTCAAACTGGTTGCCGTTGATCATGTTTTTGAGCTTGGTGCGGTACAGGGCCTGTCCCTTGCCGGGTTTTACAAAATTGAATTCGGTGATTACATAGGGGTCTCCGTCTATTTTCAGGCGCAGCCCTTTTCTTAAATCGCTGGCGGTGTACATAAAAATTCATTCTCCTTCATTACTGGCAATCTATTAATTTAGTTTAAATTATTTGTGTTCTTCCTAATCTAATTATTAAAAATTGTCAAAAAAATCTTGATGTTTCCGCAAATCATTTTCCAGCGATCCGGACAGAGCCAGAATGGGAACTTTTCCCGAACGGCCCGGGAGGTCGGCAACGTATTGCGGCATCGCCAGACCGGAACAATTTTTACGGAGTTTTTCTATCATTTTCAGTCCTGCAGCCATTTCTGTGCGGAAATGGCTGCAGCCTTTCACCGGTTCGCAGTGAAAAAGGTAATAAGGACGGACAGATATCTCTTGAAGGCCGTACAAAAGGCGACGCATAACGTCTTCTTTGTCGTTTACCCCCTTCAGGAGGACTGACTGATTAGAGACGGGAATGCCGGCTTCCTGAAGCATATTGCAAGCCCGTTCGGCATCCGGGGTGATTTCCGATGGATGGTTGAACTGTGTGTTAAACCAGAGAGGTCTGTATCGTTTCAGTATGCGGCAGAGCTCTTTCGTGATGCGCATGGGCATGACAACGGGCGCGCGGCTTCCGACGCGCAGTACCTCCAGATGTGGTATGGCGGAAAAAGATGACAGTATCATTTCCATTTGATCATCATCATAGGTCAGCGGGTCGCCGCCGGATAAAATTACTTCGCGAATTCCAGGCGAATCCGCCACATATTGTACCATTTTGCCCAAACGGCTCTTCAAGGTGGATGTTTCCTTTTTTCCCCAGAAGCGCTTGCGGTTGCAGTGCCGGCAGTATGTGGCGCAGGTTTGGGTGACAATGGCCAGGACGCGGTCAGGATAGCGTTGGATCAGCTTTGGCACCGGCATGGAGCAATCCTCATTCAGCGGATCATCCGAACAGCGTGATGAACTGGAAACTTCCTTCTCGTCAGGGATGCACTGCAAGGCCAGCGGGTTGTTTTCGTCCTCCGGTTCAATCAATGACAAAAAGTAAGGTGTGATCGCCATCGGATAGGAAGAGAGCACGCGGCGCAGTTTTTCCGGCCGGGGCATCAGTCTGTCTGTCATTCCGGCCAGCTCTTTTATGGATGTGATACGGTTTTGGAACTGCCAGCGCCAGTTTTTCCAGTCTTTTTCAGAAGCATTACGATAGTGAGAAAGAATCATTTTTTTCTTCATAAAAAATTCAAACCATTCGGGCAATTTGCGTATCACAATTTCATGTTCATGCAAAGGAAATCCATTCTTGTCCGGGATAAAAAAATATGGGAAATCCTACTCTCATCGTGATATGTTCAAAAGAAAAATCCGAAGTCGGGAGAGTATCTGTTGTCATCTATTCAGCAGCGCAAAGAACGGGTGGCGATGTTGTCGGTCGCGTCCAATTCCACATTGGTGGTCTTTAAAATCATTGTCGGCACGCTGATCGGTTCGGTTTCCATCATTTCCGAAGCCATTCATTCGGGCATGGATCTGCTGGCTTCGGTCATCGCCATGTTTTCCGTCAAGAAATCGCATCTGCCCGCGGATGACGTTCACCCTTTCGGTCACGGCAAATTTGAAAGTATTTCCGGTCTGGTTGAAGCCGTTTTGATTTTCATAGCAGCTTTCTGGATTATTTTTGAGGCGCTTAAAAAACTGGCCTCGGCGCAGTCTGTAGAATCACCCGGATGGGGGGTTGCGGTGATGTTTCTTTCTGCCGCCCTTAATTTTTTTGTATCCCAGAGACTTTTTGCAGTCGGGAAGGAAGCTGATTCCATTGCCCTCACCGCTGACGCCTGGCATTTACGAACCGATGTCTTTACTTCCGTAGGTGTTATGGTCAGCCTGGGTATTATCTGGATCAGCCATTTCTTTTTTGATGATCCCCGCATTCACTGGCTGGATCCCGTGGCGGCAATATTTGTGGCAGTGTTTATTCTGAAAGCGGCCTATGATTTAACGGCACAGGCTTTAGGCGACCTTATGGATGTGAAGCTGCCGCCGGACGAAGAGGCTTGGATTCGCAGCGTGATCATCGGACATAAACCTGAGATTCATGGTTATCATCAATTGAGAACGCGAAAGGCCGGCAATTTCCGCTTTATCGAATTTCATATCAAAGTGGATCCGCATATGACGGTGGAAACTTCTCACGGCATTACCCGGCAACTCAAGTTTCAAATCATGGAAAAGATTTCGAACTCGACAGTTACCATTCACATCGAACCCTGCGACGGCAAATGCACGGACATTTGTCTTTCCGGTTGTCTGTTGCCCGAAGACCGGAGAATGCAGTTATCCGTGGCTGATACAGGACGGAACCGTTGAAAAACTATTTTCCCTTGAAGAGATAACGTTCAAAAAAGCGATTGTAAGTTGTCCATTCGGAATCCGCATTGGCGTTATCTGCTTCAACAAAGCTTTGAAATGCATTCAGCTTGGCATCCAGGTCGTCTATGAAATGAATGACCAGCGCCTCCATGGTTTTCGGACGTTTGGGAGAACCGTATTCGAATTCGCCGTGGTGGCTAAGAATAATATGGCGCAGCGCGAGCGCGGTCTGCGGAGGAAAATCAGGGATCGCCTCAATCTTTTTATTGATCATTTCCACGCCCATGACCAGATGGCCGATCATGCGTCCTTCGTCACTGTATGCAATGAGACTGTCATAGGAGAATTCATAAATTTTACCGATGTCGTGCAGGATTCCGCCTGTGATCAGCAGGTCTCTGTTTAATTGCGGGTAATGATCCGCAGTCTTGTCCAGCAGCCGCACAACGGAAAGTGTATGTTCAAGCAGGCCGCCCAAATAAATGTGGTGAAAACCCTTGGCTGCCGGCGCCCGCCGAAAAAGATCGGCCGTTTTTTCATCATGAAAGAATGCGGCAAGCAGCTTTTTTAAGGGTTCAGATGAAAGAGCATCGATGTATGCGAGGAGATCCTGAAACATCGACTGCGTGTCCATCTTGCTCACCGGCAGATAATCCGACGGGTTAATGTTTTCCGGCGCGCAGGGTTTAATGTTGACAATGGAGACCTGAAGAGCATTGCGGTAGCTCTGCACCCTTCCTTCAATATAAATAATGTCGCCTTTTTTAAAGATTTGATCCATTTCTGAAGCATTATCCCAGACCTTGCCGTCTATTTCGCCCGTCTTGTCTTTCAGACGGACGTTCAGGTAGGCTGATCCTTTCTGGGAAAAGGCCATACTTTTCTCCGCCACTAAAAATGTAGAAGCAATTTTATCGCCCTGCCTGATGTCCTGAAGATAAATTTCTTTGGTTTTCAAAAGAACCGCCTTTCTGATAAAATCGTAGTTAAAGCTTTTCCCTCAATACACGGTGGTCTCCCACACGCACCGTCAATTTGCTGGTATCGAAATATTCCATGAGCGGAATAATGTATTTCCGGGAGAGTCCGGTCAGCTCCTTGAATGTGGCCGGTGTCGCCTGACCGTCCAGGACAAGC
>JAGFXG010000316.1 GCA_017860985.1 Deltaproteobacteria bacterium | reverse complement strand
CATATATCATCTTAACAAGTTCCATCGCTTCTTGCCAAGCTTTCAGATTGTGATGCGTTCTCTTCATTCCCAACTCATGACTCTTTACCCTTATTTACTCTTCATGCCTCAAGCCTGACGCCTCACATAAATGCTTCCGCCTCTTTGAACAGCGTGCCCTGAGCGTCTTTTGACGAAAGGATCGGTTGATTCTGCAAAGGCCAGGCGATGGCCAGATCCGGGTCATTCCAGATGATTGTCCGTTCGTATTGAGGGGCCCAGTAATCTGTCGTTTTATAGAGAAATTCGGCAACGTTCGAAAGCACGAGAAAACCGTGGGCAAAGCCTTCGGGAATCCACATCATTCGTTTGTTTTTTGCGGAAAGCTCTAAACCCACCCACTGACCGAACGACGGGGATGACCTGCGGATATCCACAGCCACATCAAAAACGGTGCCCCGGATAACCCGCACAAGCTTTCCCTGCGGCTGTTGAATCTGGTAGTGCAGTCCCCTCAAAACATTTTTTACAGAGCGAGAATGATTATCCTGAAGAAAAGTTGTTTGCAGTCCAGTCTTTTCCTGCCAGACTTTCTGGTTGAAGCTTTCATAGAAAAAGCCACGCTCGTCGCCAAAAACCCGGGGCTCAAAGACCATGACGTCCTGGATATCGGTATTAATCATATTCATATATGTTAGCTCCTGGCTCGTAGCTCGTAGGTTCTGGATTCGGTCAAGGGCTGCTAAATGTTGCTCTTTCTTTCATTATTTTTTCCAGGTAGTCGCGGTAAGACGATTTAGGAGTATCTTCGATTACCTGCTTCATTTTCTTTTTGTCCACAAAGCCCAGGCGGAAAGCGATTTCTTCCAGGCATGCAATTTTCAACCCCTGACGGGCTTCTAGCGTTCCGATGAAATGACTGGCCTCCAGAAGGCTGGTGTGCGTCCCCGTATCCAGCCAGGCGATGCCGCGTCCCAGAGGAACCACCCTCAGCGCGCCCCGTCGTAGATATTCCATATTGACATCCGTTATTTCCAGCTCGCCGCGTGCCGACGGTTTCATGGCCTTGACAATCTGCGTAATGTTTTTGTCATAAAGATAAAGTCCCGGCACGGCGTAATTGGACTTGGGTTTAGCCGGTTTCTCTTCGATGCTGATGGCCGTCCCGGTTGCGTCAAATTCCACAACACCGTAGCGCTCCGGATCGTTGACGTAGTAACCAAAGATAACCGCGCCTTCTTGAAACTCTTCGATAATTTTGTCGAGATCCACTTTACCATAAAAAATATTGTCGCCTAAAATCAGGCATACCGCATCGCCGCCGATAAATTCTTCACCGACCAGAAACGCCTGGGCAATGCCTTTGGGCTCGGGCTGCACTTTATAAGAAAGTTTTATTCCCCATCGGCTGCCGTCACCAAGCAGGGCTTCAAAGCGCGGCGTGTCCTGCGGCGTGGAAATAATGAGAATGTCACGTATCCCGGCAACCATAAGTGTTGCCAGGGGATAATAAATCATCGGTTTGTCGTAAACCGGTTGCAACTGTTTGCTGGCCACCAGGGTCAGGGGGTAAAGACGGCTTCCCGCCCCCCCCGCCAAAATTATTCCTTTTTTAATTCCTGACATATCCCTACCTCTTTCCATACATTTTCTCATAATACTCGCGGTAACTTCCATCGGTTACCGAAGCGATCCAAGGCTTGTTGTCAAGATACCAGCTAACCGTCTTTTTCATTCCCTCATCAAAGGTCACTTTGGGAGACCAGCCCAGTTCCGTGCGGATTTTCGTAGCATCAATGGCGTAGCGGCGGTCGTGTCCAGCGCGGTCTTTGACGTAGGTGATAAGCGATCGTCTGCTCTTGCCGTCAGGCATCCGGCCGACTTTTTCATCCAGAATATCACAGATGGTATGGACGATTTCAATATTCTGTTTTTCGCTGTTGCCGCCGATATTGTATGTCTCGCCGATTTTCCCGCGTTCCAAAACGGTGAGGATTGCTTCACAGTGGTCAATCACATAAAGCCAGTCGCGAACGTTCTTCCCGTCGCCATACACCGGTAAAGCTTTTCCCTGAAGGGCGTTGTTGATAATCAGCGGTATTAGTTTTTCCGGAAACTGATAGGGGCCGTAATTGTTGGAGCAATTGGTAATCAGCGTCGGCAGGCCATAGGTGTGAAAATACGCGTTGACCAAATGATCGGATGAGGCCTTGCTGGCGGAATAGGGCGACCGGGGATCGTAAGGAGTGGTTTCCTGAAAAGCACCCGTTTCACCAAGCGAGCCGTAAACCTCATCGGTGCTCACATGCAGAAAACGGCAGTCTTGATGCAACACGCCGTCCTTTAGCCATGCCTCCCGGACCGCTTCCAGCAGATTGAAGGTGCCCATAATGTTGGTCTGAACAAAATCGGCCGGGCCCGTGATGCTGCGATCCACATGGGATTCGGCGGCAAAATGGATGACCGTGTCAATCTGCTCCTCGGCAAAAATTCCGCGGACCAGAGCCACATCGCAAATATCGCCTTTCACAAAACGGTAATTCTTGCTTTTATCAATATCTTTTAAGTTAGCGGGGTTTCCGGCGTAAGTCAGCTTATCCAGATTGATGATGCGATAATCAGAATTGTGCTGCAGGGTATTGCGGACAAAGTTGGATCCGATAAAACCGCATCCGCCTGTTACAAGTACTTGTTT
>JAGFXG010000046.1 GCA_017860985.1 Deltaproteobacteria bacterium | reverse complement strand
AGCCACATCTTGCAGTATTATTCAAATCATAACTGTTTCGACATCATTTTGTAACAAAAAATCTTTATGGTTTCTTCCGGTGACATTTAAGGGATGAGCTTTTGATAAGCTGACCTTGATGAAAAAAATATTCAGGAGGAAGAGATGAAGAGATTTTGGTTGTTTTTGCTTTCATTGGGGCTGATTGCAGCCTTCAGTACGCAAGCGATGGCGGTTGACTTAAAGTTCAGCGGTGAATTTTATGCAGCTGGAATGTATCTGGACAAAACAGACCTTCGCAAAGATTACGGTCCGGGTACAGCATTTTATTATCAGAGACTGAGAGTCAAAACGGATTTCATTGTGGCACCCGGTTTGACCCTGATCACGCGTTTTGACGCGATGGAGAGAGCTTGGGGCGCAGCCAGAACCGCGACGGGCACGGCGCTGGCTGCAGACTCTTCCGGAACAATTGCGGAAAATGAAAACATTGCCTTTGACTGGGCCTATATCGAGTATAAGTCACCGATTGGTATTTTCAGTGCCGGATACATGAATGATGGTTCAACGGGAACCATCTTTGGTAACAGCTACAGTCCTAAGGGAAGAATCAAGTATTCGAACAGTTTTGGCCCGGTGGCACTCAATCTGGCCTATACCAAGGAAAAAGAAGCCAGTTACATGGCGACACATGCGGCAACCGTAGCCGATAATGATAATGATAAATATGGCATTGAAGGTGTTTTCAGCTGGCAAACAGGCAAGGCGGGCGTGAATGTCAATTACTATCGGCAGGCAACAAACCGTGCTGCAGCAAACCCGGCTACTGGCCTTGGTAATTCTTATACGAGGAACTATTTCCTCTTCACACCTTACGTTATCACAAAATTCGGCCCGGTTGCACTGCAGGGAGAATTCAATTATGCGGCAGGCAAGGACAATTTTGAATTCGCGGCTGATGCCAGAGAGGATAGAGAAATTCGAAGTATCAGCGGCTGGGTGGATGCCACGGCAGATTTCCAAAATGTTTATGTGGGAGGCAGTGTTGCCTACGTGTCGGGGGATGACCCTGACAGTAGCAGAATTGAAGGTGGTATCATCAATGGCGGGCGCGACTGGAATCCCTGCCTGATTATGTTTAACTATTATGATCGGGGAAAGTGGATCGGTGATCTCAACGGTTGGAACGGCACTACTGACAACGGCACTATGACGAATGCTTGGTTCTTTCAGCTTCGTGGCGGTTTCAGACCGATTGACAAATTGGATATCATGGTATCTGTTTCTTATGCGCGTGCAGAGAAGACCCTGAAACCCGCCAACACCTACACATGGGAAGACAGAAACTATGGCTGGGAAGTGGATTTGGTTGGAACCTATAAAATAACCAACAACCTTTCCTACATGCTTGGTGCGGGTTACCTTTTCACCGGCGACTGGTACAGCGGAACGACGGCTACCGGCCAAGACGTCCAGAACAATCTGATGGTTATCAACAAATTGTCACTGACGTTTTAAAACAGGATGATGTGCTAAGGCCGAAGTTGAAGAACAAGGGCCGGGTGGTCAAGGGATGACTGCCCGGCTTTGATTTATAGACTATTAAAACTCTTAACTTTTCAGTGATAACCCAGAATGATGACATGAAAAGAGATGCCACCAGTCTGCTTCTAATCAATTGACATACCTTTTTGAATTTCTTATACTCCCTGTCGAAAGATGCATTTTTATCAATGGTGATCATTTGCTCAAACAGTAAAGGGTAAAAAGGAGGTATTGTTATGGCAGAAAAAAAGATTGGCGAAGTAGTCAAATTCTTTGCAAAACCTTCAGTTGCCGCTGTTCACATAACAGAAGGTGATGTGCAGGTTGGTGACAGCATTAAATTTTCCGGTCATACGACGGAATTCACCGATGTGATTCAATCCATGGAAGTGGACAATAAGCCGGTTCAAAAAGCTGTTGCCGGTGACTCCATAGGCCTCAAGGTGTCGGACCGCGTTCGGCCCGGTGACGAAGTATTTAAAATAGTTGCTGAGTAATTATCGCCACCCTTTGTCTTTTTTGCAACGACAATTCAAGATGCCGTGATAGCGATTCCGTTATCATTACAGGATCCCGTGCATGTCAAAGATTCTGATCGTCGATGATGAACAAGATATTACTGACCTGATATCCTATAATCTGGAGCGGGAAGGTTTTTCTACTATTAAGGCATTTCATGGAGATAAGGTATTTACCATCATTAAATCACAGAAACCGGATTTGATTATTCTGGATTTGATGCTTCCAGGCATGAACGGATTAGATATCTGCAAGGGCATTCGAGCCAATCCTGATACGGCCCATTTGCCGGTGATTATGCTCACAGCCAAAGGCGACGAAGTAGATAAGGTTATCGGGCTAGAGATCGGCGCGGATGATTACATAACCAAGCCTTTCAGTGTGAAAGAATTGGTCGCCCGTGTCAGAACGATTCTTCGCCGCACCCGGGAAAAAGAAAAGCCATCAACTAAAATATTGTTTGAATACGAGGGACTCATGATCAATTATGAATCCTGTACTGTCCAGGTGCAGGGACGCGTTATTAATCTGAGTCCCACGGAACTGAAAATTCTTTTCTTTTTAACCCGTAATCCCGGCAGGGTCTACTCAAGAAATCAGATTCTGGATCATGTCTGGGGTGACGATACATTCATTACCGACCGTGCCGTCGATGTGCATATCCGCCGTCTTCGAGCCCAGATCGAGCAAGACTTGGAAAATCCGCGTTACGTTCTCACGGTTCGCGGATTTGGTTATAAATTCGCCCAGTTACATTAACCAGCTGTCTTTTTTTAGTTTGCTCACTTTGTTTTCATAATGTTTCTGCATTTTCTTCAAGCTGTCATCATACTGTAACATTGATCCTGTAAAAGTTTTAAACAATAAAGAATCAGGAGGATATCTCAATGTTAAGTTTTTTCAAAAAAGTGTTATTAACCTCAGCCTTGATTGTGTCGCTGAGCGGCGTGTCTTTTGCAAACCAATCCATTGTCATTAAAGGATCAACAACGGTTTTACCCGTGGCGCAGGGTACCCTGGAAGCCTATATGAAGTCTAATCCGGGTGTGCAAATGTCTTTGTCTGGTGGCGGTTCCGGTGAAGGGATTAAGGCGTTGCTCGACAAAACGACCGATATCGCCTCTTCGTCACGTGAGATCAAAAAGGAAGAAATTGCGTTGGCTCAAAAGAAGGGAATCAAGCCGGTTGCCCATGTTGTGGCATTTGATGCGATTATCCCTGTGGTCCATCCTAAAAACAAAGTCTCCAATCTGTCTATTGATCAGCTGAGTCAGATTTATCAGGGGAAAATTACGAATTGGAAAGAATTAGGCGGTGAAGATCTGAAGATTGTGGTGATTTCGCGCGACTCATCATCCGGCACGTTTGAGTCCTGGGATCATTTTGTGATGAAAAAAGCGAAAGTGACTCCCAGGGCCCAGATGCTGGCTTCCAATGGTGCGTTGGTGACGGCCGTGTCTAAAAACAAGTATGCTATTGCCTATCTGGGCATCGGTTACATCAACAAAAGCGTGAAACCACTTCAGGTCAACGGTATTACCGCAAGTATGCAGACGGCCACGTCCAAGGAATATCCATTCTCCCGTGAGCTTTACATGTATACCAACGGTGAACCTCAGGGACAGATTGCGAAATACATTGCATTCGTGAAATCGCCCGAAGGACAGAAGATTGTTGCCAAAGAAGGTTTTGTCCCACTAGTTGAAGTAAATAAGCCCGGCAAGAAGAAATAATTGCTTTTTCTGCATCAATGGTTTCGTTGCGGGGGATGTGTTTATCGTTAACTGCGGTGAAACGTGTTTTAAAGGACTGAAAAATCGATTACGGTTGAGGATCTCGTGAATCGCCAGACCAAAGAAATTATCATTAAATACATTTTTTTGCTTTTCTCCCTGGTGTCCGTCGTTGTGCTGGGGTTGATTGTCTTTTCCCTTTTCCGTGAAGGACTGCCGATCTTTGGAAAGGTATCGGTCAAAGATTTTCTTTTCGGAATGGAATGGTATCCCACCTATGATCCGCCATCCTTCGGCATATTTCCGCTGATTGTCGGCTCTTTAGTCGTTACGCTGCTTGCCACGCTTATTGCCGTACCGCTTGGCGTGATGGCCGCCATCTATATTTCAGAAATTGCACCCCAGGCAATCAAAGAGACACTCAAGTCGGTCATCGAACTCCTGGCCGGCCTGCCGTCAGTCGTTCTGGGTTTTTTCGGTATGGTGATCATCGCACCCTGGATGCAGGAAACATTTGATCTTCCTACAGGTTTAAATATTGTTAATGCATCGGTGATTCTGGCCATTATGGCGATCCCGACAATATCGAGCATTTCCGAGGATGCCCTCTATGCCGTGCCGCGTGAATTCAAGGAAGCGTCCTATGCTCTGGGTGCGACAAAATTTGAAACCATTATTAACGTGATTCTGCCCGCTGCGATATCCGGCATTTCCACCGCCGTCATGCTGGGGATGGCCAGGGCCATTGGCGAGACGATGGTGGTGCTGATGGTGGCAGGCGGTGCCGCAGCGATTCCGGAGAGCCTGTTCGACTCGGTCAGGCCGATGCCGGCGAGCATTGCTGCCGAGATGGGCGAAACACCGTATCGCAGCGCGCACTATTCCTCACTGTTCGCTATCGGCATTGTTTTATTCTGTCTGACGCTGGCTTTCAATCTGATTGCTGATTACGTGTCACATAAATTCCGCCAGATTGGCTCGGGAACACTTTAAACGGAATGCATATGCAATCATCTAAAAATAATTCCATGAAGTGGCGCTATCTGAAACAGCATGTTTTTTTCGGGATAGTGCGAGCATCGGCACTGATTATTACCTTAACCCTGGGCGGCATTATTTTTTATATCGTCTACAACGGCATTGGCGCCATCAGCTGGGATTTTATCACCAAGCCGCCTACACATTCCATGACGCAAGGCGGCATCATGCCTGCTATTCTGGGCACGATTTATTTGACTGTCGGTGCGATTGCCATCGGCCTGCCCCTGGGTATCGCATCGGCGATATACCTGACGGAATATGCGAAACAGGGCAGGGTTATCCGTTTTCTGAAAGTGGGCATCAACTGCCTGGCCGGCGTGCCGTCAGTTGTTTTCGGCTTGTTCGGTTTGGGGTTCTTTGTCATTTTTCTGAAATTTGGATCGAGCATTCTGTCCGGTTCTTTGACGTTGGGATTTCTGATCTTGCCGACAATCATCGGCGCGTCAGAGGAAGCTCTCAAGTCGGTGCCGCAGACCTTTCGCGAAGCGTCTCTGTCTTTAGGTGTTTCCAAATGGCAGACGACCTATCGGATCGTTTTACCCAATGCCATGCCGGGTATTCTGACCGGTTCCATATTAGGAATAGGCAGAGCTGCTGGCGAAACGGCTCCGATTATGTTCACGGCTGCCGCGTATTTCACGGCAAAACTCCCGGGATCGATCTTTGACGAAGTCATGGCCCTGCCGTATCATATCTATGTTCTGGCCACAGCGGGAACCAATATCGAAGCCACCCGTCCCATCCAGTTCGGAACGGTGCTTGTTTTAGTCGCTGTCGTGCTGGGAATTGACCTGATTGCGATTATTATCAGAAGTTACATGAGAAGAAATAAAAGGTGGTAGGCATGGAAAGCAACACGATTATCAAGCTCAAAGATGTGAATTTCTATTATGGCCAGAGCCGGGCGCTCACGGATATATCAATGACGTTCGGGAAAAACAAAGTTACTGCCCTGATCGGACCTTCAGGATGCGGCAAGTCCACACTGCTGCGGCTTTTGAACCGCATGAATGATTTGATTGACGGGACCAGGGTCGAAGGCGAAATTCTTTTTGAAGAGAAAAATATTTATGCGCCTGATGTAGATCCGGTGGAAATCCGCCGTAAGATTGGTATGGTGTTTCAGAAGCCCAATCCCTTTCCGAAAACGATTTATAACAATATTGCCTATGGACCGAAGCTGACCGGCGTGAATGCAGGCGATTTGGACACGCTTGTCGAACAGAGCCTGAAACAGTCCGTTTTGTGGGATGAAGTGAAAGATGTTCTGAATAAATCCGCCATGAATCTTTCCGGCGGCCAGCAGCAGCGGCTCTGCATTGCCCGTGCGCTGGCGATGAAACCGGATGTCCTGCTCATGGATGAGCCGACCTCAGCGCTCGATCCTATTTCCACTGCCAAGATTGAAGAATTAATTGAAGAGCTGAAAAAAGACTATACAATCATCATTGTTACTCATAATATGCAGCAAGCGGCGCGTATCTCCGATGAAACCGCTTTCTTTTACATCGGGAACTTGATTGAATATAACAAAACGGAGAAAATATTCACTAAACCCGAAGTCAAACAGACGGAGGATTATATTACAGGCAGGTTCGGTTGAGTATCTGCTGGAGGGCTAATGATGGAAGAAAAGCGACACACCAGTTTGCACTATGAAAAAGAGCTGCAGGCGATCAAGGACGGCATTATTTATCTTGGGGCGTTGACTGAGACCGCCATCCGCAAAGCGATGAAGTCCCTGTCCGACCGTGATACGGAACTAGCCCGTAGGGTTATCCGGGACGACGATGAAATTGACCGATTGGACACCGATCTGGAAGAGCGCTGTATCAAGATTCTGGCGCTGCGCCAGCCCACAGCGATTGATCTGCGTTTTATCACGACGGCCATCAAAATTACCGGCCATCTGGAACGCATTGGCGATATGGCCGTGAACATTGCCGAAAAGGTTATGCTGCTCAACGAAGAGCCGCAACTCAAGCCTTATATTGATTTGCCGCGTATGGCTGATCTGGTCGGAGGCATGATTAAAGACTCTCTGGACAGTTTTGTGAAAAGTGATCTTGAACAGGCGGAAAAAGTCCGGCGGGTGGAACAGGTTATTGATGACCTCAATGAGCAGATATTCCGGGAACTCTTGACATTCATGATGGAGGATTCCAAAAACATTCACAGGGCCCTGCTGGTCATGCAGGTTTCCAAAAATATGGAGCGGATCGCCGATCATGCCAAGGGAATCGCTGATATGGTTACCTACATGGTAACCGGCGAATGTGTGCGTCATCAGACCTGTAGTATGCTGGAGTAGGGAGATCGTGTGAAGCGTACTTTGTTCCTTAAAATATTCTTTTCCTATCTTGTGATTATCAGCCTGTCTTTCTTTGTCCTGCATCTGCTGGTCAAAGATAAGGTGGATGATATGATTAAAGGCAGAATCGAACAGGAGCTGATGCATTACGCCGAACTTGTCGATCTGCAAACGGCGCAGACCATATCCGGGCATCTTCAGGTCATCAGCAAGATCTCACAGTCCCGGGTGACGCTCGTGAACGCGCAGGGTGCTGTCTTTGCCGATTCGGAAAAAGAAATCACCGGGCTGGAGAACCATCTGTATCGTCCGGAGATTCAGGAAGCCAGGCTGCGGGGGACAGGTAGAGCCGTGCGCTACAGCAGCACCTTGGGCGTGGACATGCTTTACGTAGCCGTCGTCATTAAAGACAGGGAAAAAATCAGCGGTTATGTCCGCCTGGCCCGTCCGCTGCATGAAGTCCGGAGCGCGGTTGAACAGGTTT
>JAGFXG010000315.1 GCA_017860985.1 Deltaproteobacteria bacterium | reverse complement strand
GCAGCACTGGCGATTTCCTGAATGACAGCCAGACGTTTTTCAGCGGCCAGCCGGACTTTTTCCGCGCGTGACAGCAGTACGAAAGCTTCCGTCAAAAGCGCATCTCCCGCCAGAATCGCCAATGCTTCTCCGAAAACCTTATGGCTGGTCGGCTTACCCCGTCGGAAATCATCATTGTCCATCGCCGGCAGATCGTCATGAATCAGGGAATAGGTGTGAATCAGCTCCAGCGCGCAGGCAACCGGCATGGCCGGCGCCATATCGCCGCCGCACGCTTCGAGCGCCGCAAGGCAAAGAATCGGCCGGATCCTTTTGCCCCCGGCAAACACACTGTAGTGCATGGCGTTATGCAAATCATGCGGAACGCCGTCTTCATCAGACAGGTAGCGCTGAAGCGCTTCGTCCACAATTTTCTGCCGGTCACTTAAATAAGCCTCAAGAAAATCCTCATTATTCATCGGTGTCTTCATCCTGAAAGTTTTTTATTTGCAGTGAATTCTCTTTTTCCAGAAGCTGCTCGACGCGGCGCTGGGTCTCGTCCAGTTTTGCCGAACAAAAACGGATCAGCCGAATGCCTTCCTCGAAAGACTTCAGCGCCGAATCCAGCGGCATTTCACCACGTTCCATATCCCTTACTATATTTTCCAGTTTTTCCAAAGCATCTTCAAACTTTTCTTTCGCCATGATTTTTTACTCCCCCTGAATTTTTTCCACCCGTGCCTGGAAAATGCCTTCGGCCAGCTGAATGTTCACCCTTTCATCCACCGTCAACTCTCCCGCCTGACGGATGATTTTCCCGTCCGGCACTCTGCGCGTGATGCTGTACCCCCTCTGCAGGACGGCGAGCGGACTAAGGGAAGAAAGAAGGGCTGTGCTTTTGTTCAGCCGTGCCTCGCGATCCCTGAAATAACGATGCCAGTAGTTTACAATGTCTTTCTCCAGGCTGCCAAGAAAAATCCTCCGCTCCCTGATATGGGCTTGAGGATTCTGATTCTGCAACCCGAGCGTCAGATGTGCCAGCCTGCTTTTTAATGTCTGTGCATGTTGCGTTACGGCGCGCTGTATTCTTTCGCGTAAATCATCCAGATGAATCGAATAATCGGCTAAAAACCTTCGCGGGTCCCGGAAGCGGCTTTTCAGAGAAGCGATCCGGTCTTTTTGATCAGCGAGATGACGGCGCTGGGCAGCAGCCAACCTCCGCTTAAGATCGCAGAGCGTTTCCAGCAGCTCCGTTTTCCGGGGAACCACCAGTTCCGCCGCCGCAGAAGGCGTAGGCGCTCGTAAATCCGCCACAAAATCACAAATCGTAAAGTCGGTTTCATGGCCGACGGCCGAAATGACAGGAATAGACGAACCAAAGATTTCCCTGGCCAGGGCCTCATCATTGAATGGAGCCAGATCTTCGAGAGAGCCTCCTCCCCGCGCTATTATGATAACATCGACCCTGCCGCTGGCATGTAGGTTGCGCAACGCGGAAATGATTTCACCTGCCGCCTCCGTTCCCTGGACACGCGCGGGCGCGATCAGAATATTCACGGACGGGAACCGGCGGCGTGTGATGTTCAGAATATCCCGGATCACCGCACCTGTCGGTGATGTCACAACGCCGATGCAGCGGGGCATAAACGGCAGTTCTTTTTTATGAGACGGATCAAACAAACCTTCGGCCGCCAATCGCGCCTTGAGCTGCTCAAACGCTTTCTGCAACGCTCCCACACCCTGAGGCTCGACCGATTCCACAATGAGCTGGTATTCACCTCGGGGCGGATAAGCGCTCAGGCGCGCACGGCACAGAATCTTCAATCCGTCTTCCAGATCAAATTTTGCCGCGCGGTGGCCATACTGGCGAAAATAGACCGCCCGAATCTGGCTTTTATCGTCCTTCAGCGTGAAATAGACATGGCCGGACGGCGGACGGCGCAAATTGGAGACTTCACCTTCCACCCATAGCGATCCAAAGGTATCTTCAAGAAAGGTTTTAATGTAATCGTTCAGTTGCGAAACTGTCAGAATGTCGTTCATCCGCTAAACCCTGCACGATCAACTAGCAGATATTAAAAAGGATGACAAGTTTGAATTCGGCAGCAGCAAAATTCCGTAATGAATCGGGCAAATGTTTCATTTATCAACCGGTTTTTCATTGACACGCAAAACGCCTCCCCATATACTGCAGTCAAAATAATTGCTTTTCTCAGGTCGGATGAATTGACGGCGATCGCACATGATGACACTTCCCCGTCGCAGGAGTCCCCAAATCGACTATGAATAATGAAACCGGAAATCATACTGTTTTCAACAGGACATCCCGTTTTTCTTTTATCCCGAAAGATGACCCGAAGCAGGCATTGCGGATCCGCCGTTTATTCATGGCGGCAATCGCCTACGTCCTGAACGGCAGCCTGGCATATTTTTCCTATCTGGCGGGCATCACGGAATGGCCGGGATTTGCCGGTTTGCTGATTATCATCCCTGCAGTCAATATCACCTTTTACCTTCTCATCCGCACAGGGGCAAACTTAAGGTTTGCCGATCCCAGCCTGACATTTGCGCAAATGTGCGCGGCCACCCTCACCGTGATGTATGTAATGTACTATGCCAATGAATCGAGGGGATTGCTGCTGCTGATGTATGTCATCATGCTGCTGTTCGGAATCTTTCGCCTCAACACCCGCGATTTCTTCCTGATCAG
>JAGFXG010000314.1 GCA_017860985.1 Deltaproteobacteria bacterium | reverse complement strand
GAAATCAGTCAGGGCATTCTGCAGGCGATATATGAATACCAGACGATGATCGCCCGTCTTACCGGAACCGAAATTGCCAACGCCTCCATGTATGACGGCGCTTCAGCCATGGCGGAAGCGGCTGTGCTGTCCGCGAAGATGTCCAACCGCTCAAAAATTGTTGCCGCCCGTTCTGTCCATCCTCAATACCGGCAGGTTCTCAAGACCTATTGCTGGGCAAACGGTTATACAGTAACCGAGGTTCCCTACGCGGCCTCCGGCCAGCTTGATTTAGCCAGCCTGCAAAGTTCACTGGATGAAAGAGTTGCCGCCGTTGTTGTGCAAACCCCCAATTTCTTCGGATGCCTCGAAGACATCACCCCCATTGCGGAAGCAGCCCATGCGAAAGGCGCGCTACTTATTTCCGGATTCACTGACGGCACATCCCTGGGCATCTTAAAACCCGCCGGTGCCTGCGGCGCGGATTTTGTCGTGGGAGAGGGCCAGAGTTTTGGAAACCCGGTCAATTACGGTGGGCCGTACCTGGGAATCTTTGCCGCGCGCGAAAAATTCCTGCGACGTATCCCCGGAAGGCTGGCCGGTGCAACGGTCGATAAAAACGGGAAGAGAGGATTTGTCCTGACACTGCAGACCCGTGAGCAGCATATCCGCCGTGAAAAGGCCACCTCCAACATCTGCTCCAACGAAGCGCTCTGTGCGCTGGCGGCGGGCGTCTATCTTGCCGCTCTGGGCAAGAATCTGAAAAAACTGGCAGCACTCAACATTAATAAGGCGCAGTACCTGAAAAGCCGGCTTCTGCAGATTCCCGGATGGAAAGAAGTTTTCTCAGCGCCGATCTATAACGAATTTACCCTTTGCTGCCCTGATGCCCGTGCCGTTAATGAAAAGCTGCAGGAGGAAGGAATCATCGGAGCTTATGATCTGCAGAAGGATTACCCGGAGCTGGAAAACACACTGCTCTTTTGCGCCACGGAAATGCTCTCCAGAAACGATATGGATCGAGTGATCGAGATTATTAAATAAGAGGTTCATCCATGGAACTCATTTTTGAAATAAGCAGGCCCGGACGCAGCGCCGCAAATGTATCCGCAAGCGATGTGCCGGTCGTTGATGTTGATCATATCATTGACGGGAAATATCTACGGGACGATCTGGACCTGCCGGAAGTGGCCGAAATCGACCTGGTGCGGCATTACACCAATTTGTCACGGCGAAACTTCGGGTTGGACCTGGGTTTTTATCCGCTGGGTTCCTGCACCATGAAGTACAATCCAAAAATTAACGAAAATGTTGCAGCCATGCCCGGATTCACCGGCCTGCATCCTGATGCCCCGGATGCTTTTGCCAAGGGGAACCTGGAGCTGATGTACGACATGCAGAAACTCTTGAGCGGAATCTTCGGCATGGCCGATTTCACCCTGCAGCCGGCGGCAGGCGCTCACGGCGAACTCACCGGCGTCATGATGATCAAGAAGTATTTTGAAAAGAAGGGTCAAAAGCGGCATTTGATTCTGATTCCCGATGCCGCTCACGGAACCAATCCGGCGTCCGGAGCGTTGTGCGGATTTGAAACCGTCACACTGCGGTCCAACACGGAAGGCGGCGTTGATCTTGGGCATCTGGAATCACTGATGACGGAGGATGTCGCGGCCCTGATGCTCACCAACCCCAATACGCTGGGCCTGTTTGAGCGCAATATCGAAAAAGTGGCGCAAATCATTCACAGCAGGGGAGGCCTGCTTTATGGCGACGGCGCGAACGCCAATGCATTTTTGGGCAAGACAAGGCCGGGGGACCTGGGCTTTGATGTTATTCAGTTGAATCTGCACAAAACTTTTTCCACACCGCACGGCGGAGGTGGCCCGGGCAGCGGTCCGGTGGGAGTGAGTGCAGGACTGGTGGATTATCTTCCGGTGCCACGGATTGTCAAAAGCGATTCCGGATACGGCTGGTCTGAGCATTTTCCGGATACCATCGGGAGGGTGCGGGCCTTTTATGGAAACTTCAATGTGATCGTCAAGGCCTACGCTTATATCCGGTCGCTCGGCGCCGAAGGACTTACGCGCGTCACGGAAATGGCCGTGCTCAACGCCAATTACATAAAAGAAAAATTGAAACCGTATTTTGATCTTCCCTACGACCGCATCTGCATGCATGAGTGCGTCTTCTCAGGCAACAGACAGGTCGAGCAAAATGGCGTGCATACAAGCGATATGGCCAAGCGGCTGATTGACTTTGGATATCATCCGCCGACCATTTATTTTCCGCTCATTGTGCATGAAGCCATCATGATTGAGCCCACAGAAACAGAAAGCAAGGAAACGCTCGATGCGTTCTGTGAAGCGATGATTTCCATTGCCCGGGAAGCACAAGAGAATCCGCAACGGGTGAAAGAATCACCTCTTTCCACGCCCGTTAGCCGGCTCGATGAAGTGCTCGCCGCGCGCAAGCCGGACGTTTGCTGGAAAAGATGAAAACAGCAGTTCTTGTTCTGGAGGAAATCCGATGGATTGCAAAAAGGATCATAATCTGAAGAAATGCAATTGCTCTTATGAACCATGCAGCCGGAAGGGAATCTGCTGTGATTGTGTTTCGTATCATTTGACCAAAAGGCAGTTGCCGGGATGTTTTTTCCCGACGGATGCGGAAAAAACCTACAACCGTTCGTTTGAATATTTTGCGGAACTGGT
>JAGFXG010000045.1 GCA_017860985.1 Deltaproteobacteria bacterium | reverse complement strand
TTCTGAACGATTTCCTGAAGGCGGCGAAGTTCAAACCCGATCCCTTCAAAAATAGCTTTGTAGATATGGGCCCGGGTATGGATATCCCCAAAACCGATGATGGCGCCCTTCGCATACTTGTTGCTGACCGTGGGGGACCAGTGCGGCTGCAGGAGAAGCCCCATGGAGCCCGGAGGGATATCCCGGATCACTTCGTCAAGTACGACTTCAGCCGCCACACCTCGCTTTTGCGCCTCGATGGCCTCCCTGTGGCCAAATTCCTGCTTGAACCAGGTAACCATCCAGAAACCGCGATAGATAAACATTTCGATGTCCCAGGCGTTGGGCAGGGCGGCAGGCCAGGTAAAGAAACGCAGCTGCGCGTCTTTGATGTATTTGTAGGTGATGACCTCCATAGCCGTGGCTGTGCCGAAGCTGATCACGGCGATGGACGGATCGATGGCGCCGGCTCCGAGCAGTTCGCACTGTTTATCACCGGCCCCGACGATAACCGGCAAACCTTCCGGCAATCCCGTGGCCTGAGCGGCCTCAGACGTGATATGCCCCAGCACCTTGTCCGGGGGATAGAGGTCGACACAGTGTTTGCTCTCGATCCCGAAAGCTTTGTAGATAAAACTGAATGCCTTGCCGTACCATTGCTTGGTTTTGTAATCAAAGGGCCAGATGCCGGCGATCATGCCGTAGGAATCGCGGAATTCGCCCGTGAGTTTGCGTACGAAAAATCCTGTCGCCTGGACAAACTTGTGTGTTTTGCGGTAGATTTCAGGTTCATTCTGCATGATCCACAGGAATTTGGAGTTCTTCTGAGAATAGCGCAGTGCGTCTGCCAGCCCTATCAGACTGGTTGCCAGCGTGATAGCCATGCCGAGGGGCGGCACATTGGAAACAGTACGCTGATCGAGCCAGATGATTCCAGCCCTTAGCGCGTTGCCGTCTTTGTCCATGGGGATGACCGTGCTTCTCTGGCTTGTCAGGCCGATTCCGGCAATCTGGCTGATGTCGATGTCAATCTTTCCCATGAGACCACGGCAGACCTGACAAAGTTTGGCCCAGTAATCTTCCGTCCGCTGTTCGGCCCAGCCGGGCGCGAGGGAAAAGTATGGTTCATAATCGGCCTGTTCAATGGCTATTTCCGCACCGTGGCGATCGAAAAGCACTGCGCGTATGCTCTGGGTTCCGGAATCAATGGCGATGATGTAATTCTTGTCGTTCATGTTTCACCTCATTTATCGGCGCGTAAGCATCCGGGAGTAATTCCCGGTTCAGCTCCGGATATAAACATTGTCCAGACCGAGTTGGCCGCCCGGGTTCATAATGTTGTTCGGGTCAAAATGCTGTTTGAGTGCGCGCAGGACGGCCATCTGCTCCGGACCGAGGTGCTCATCCATCCAGGGCCCCAGCATGCGGCCTACACCGTGGTGATGGCTCAATGTCCCGCCGTGCTTTATGATCTGGTCGATGATGCCGCCCTGGAAAGCGACATACTCCTCAACCTCCATGCGGGCAATGAAGATAAAATAGAGATTAGTCCCCTGCGGGTAGAAGTGCGAGGCATGCGTCATGCACATTGTGTCGGGGCGGCTCTTGACAAAGGCACGCACGCCTTGATGTAGAAAGTGGAGTTTGTCCCAGGTGACACCGGCTTCCAGTGTATCAATCAGGATGCCGTAATCATTCAAGTCCTCACGCATGAACGGTTCTGCATAACGGGTATGTTCCCATTTTCGAGCCGCATAACCACTCAGGGAGATCGCGCCGTGCTGACGGGCAATGTGCTTGATTTTACGCAGCACCAGTGCGGTATAGTCCCGGTCGCCTTCGATGTTGCCCAGGTTCAGGCAGCGCTGCATGGGCTTGAATCCCCTGAGGGTGAGGAATTGATCAACAAAGCCTGGTATGCCATAGAGCTTCAGACCGCGGTCGGTTTCTTCCGGATCGGAAATCCGGTAGATGGCCGGTCTGCCAAATTCGGACTGCATGATTTCGCGGCTGGCATTTACCGCGGCCTCCCAGGTGGGGTACATGAAACTAAATCTCCGGCGGTTTTCGGGCATGTAACGGAAAATCTTCATGGTGACTTCGACTAAAATGCCGAAAGAGCCTTCCGAGCCTTTCATGATGTCATTGACCTTGGAGCCGGTGGCCGTCGCCGGATACTCCAGCGTTTTAAAGGTTCCCGCCGGTGTAACATATTCCTGGCTGAAGACAATGTCACAGGCGTCTCCATAATAGGTGGATGCCTGGCCCGATCCCAGGGTAATGATCCAGCCGCCCACCGTTGAATATTCAAAGGACTGAGGGAAATGGCCGCAGGTGTATCGGCGCTTGCAGCCGAACCGTCCGGGAGCGTTGTTGAGCGCCTCTTCGTAGGCAGGCCCGAACATTCCGGGCTGCACACGTGCGGTCTGGTTTTGCTCGTTGATCTCGAGAAGCCTGTTCATGTGCGTGCTGATGACGAGTGATACGCCGCCCCTTGCCGGCCGGCAGCCGAAATTGACGGACGATCCTCCGCTGAACACTGTGACTGGAATGCGCTCTGCATCGCAGTATTGCACGATCTTCTGCACATCGTGCTTGTCACGCGGATGCACCACAACATCGGCCACCTCGCGGATCAATCCCCTGCGGAGTTCCAGAATTTCCTCGGTGGTCTTACCATGGGCGTACTTGACGCGGGTATAGTCATCCAGGGCGACATTTTCTTTTCCCACAATGGATGCAAGTGCATCGATCTGTTCGGAACCAAGTGACGGCGGGCGGTTCAGGATCACCGTTTCCAGTCCTTCCGCCTTTCTGGCCGCAAAATCTGCATCACTGAGGTGGAAATCCTCTTTCATCATGCGGTACCAGGCATCGCTGGGATGTTTGAAACGGTGAGGGTCCCCGTATTTGAAGATGGACCGGAATGTCCCGGGAGCCGGAGCTTCCTCGGACCAGTCAGGAATAAAACGCTTCGTTTTCGACATTCCTTTTTCCCTTTCTTCCTAGAGATGTTGGGCGCGGGGCATATGCCCGGATGATTCATCATCAGGGATACGCAACAGGGTGTTCGTCAGCTCGATTTCCTTTTCAATCCTATCGCTGTCCCAGTCCAGCAGGGGCGCAGCCACTGCCGCCACCTTTCTTAGCATCTGCTCGCCCGGATGGCCCAGCGTTGCGATGCCTGTGCGACGCAGGACGATATCGGGCAGCGTGCGTGCCATTTCACGGGTCACTGCGTACACAACCTGCGCCATGATTTCGCCGTCTTCGTTGAGCACTTCTGCCAGACTGCTGTCCTCGCGTGCCAGATTGAGCACCGCGGCATATTCAGTGCCGTAATTGCGTCCGAGATACTCCAGGGTCGGTTCGTCAAAATCTTTATTGTCCCGTCGTACCGTATCCAGAAATGTGTTCATGTCGCGAATGTCACATCCGGCCAGATGACGGCCTGCGGTAACGCTTCTGCCCGGTTTGCGCTCCAGCTTCTGTTCTACGATCTTCAGACAGTTCTCCGCCAGTTTCCGGCTGGTGGTGTATTTGCCGCCTTCCACCGTGATGAGACCCTTGAGTCCATCGCATGCGTTGTCATATATCTCATATTTACGTGAACATTTGTAGGTTTCTTCCGTCTGGTTTTCCACCAGGGGACGCAGGCCGCCGAAGGTATGCAGGACATCGGCATAACTGAGCTTGCCGTCGCCAAACGAAGCATTCACCTCATCAATCAGCTCGAGGATGCTTTGTCTGGTCACACGGTACTCATCCGGATTGCCGACAAAAGGTTTGTCGGTTGTTCCGATTATGGTGTGGCGGCGCCAGGGGATGAGGAAAAAATGGCGCCCTGATCGGGTCATGGCTCCTACCACATACTTGCCGGATATCAGCTTTTTGCCTGTGATGATATGAATGCCTTCCGATCGGCGCAATGTGGCACAGCCGTCCGCTTTTGCCCGGGCCATGCCCAGCACGATATCCGCCCAGGGCCCCCCGCAGTTGACAATGATGGATCCTTTTATGTCATGAAGGTTTCCGGTTAATATGTCTCTGGCCTTTACACCGGTGATATTTTTCCCCTCGTCGAAAACAAATCCTTCCACCAGGACGTGGTTGGCCACCCGGGCGCCATAAGCGACGGCAGACTTGATGAAGGCCAGCGTCAGCCGTTCAGGGAAGATGCTGTGGCAGTCATAGTAAACGGATGCCCCGGTAAGTCCCGTTTCTCTGACATTCGGTTCACTCTGCAGCACAGCCTGCCTGGAGATGGTCCGATGAACGGGAATTCTCTTGCTGGGGTCCCACGTGCGATTCTTGTCGTAAGATAACATATCGTAAAGCAGCATGCCGGCCTTTACAACCCATTTGTTGTTCTTCAGCGGCGTGGTGTTATGTGCAATCATCGTGGGGATGGGATAGACAAAATTGGGAGCAATGTTTTCCAGCACCAGGCGCTCACGCAGGGATTCGCGCACAAGAGAAAACTCCCCGTTTGCCAGATAGCGCAGGCCGCCATGAATCAGCTTGGAGGTTACGGCCGATGTCGCCCAGGAAAAGTCCCTCTTTTCCATAAGCGCCACCGTCAGTCCCCTTGTGGCCGCTTCGTATGCAACCGAGGCACCGGTAATGCCTCCGCCAATGACAATGACATCAAAGTGTTCATCCTTGTATGTTTCAATAAATCGCTCCACGCTTATGACTCCTTTTGAGATTTGGCGGCTATAGAACTTCTGACGGCTTTTTCTGCATATAGCAGAACATCCTGCATGATCCGGCGTGCTTCTTCCGGATTCCGGTTTTTGATGGCTTCCAGGATTTCCCGATGAAACGTGCTGGACCGCGTGACGTTTCGTTCATCATCGAAATAAAGATAACCGTAGTCGCGGAACACCTGATTGAAGAAGTTGAGGATAATGGTGCAAAGCAGGTTGTGGGTGGAACGGGCAATCAGCTGGTGAACCTTGATGTCTTTTTCCAGCATGGGCAAATCCGCTTTCAAAACGGCGTGGCGGAGGTCTGCCAGGTCTGCCGCGGTTCGTCTCTGCGCTGCCAGGGAGGCCATTTCCGGCACGATGATGCGTCGAACTTCCAGGATGTCCAGGATGCTTTTGCAGTTGTCGCCGCTGTAAATGGCCGCTTTGATCAGATCAAGACTGCCGCTTTCCAGATAATTTTTGGCATATACACCGTCGCCATGGTTGATATCCAGCAGATCGAGGTTTTCCAGTTTACGCAGGGCCTCCCGTACGGTCGTGCGGTTCACCTTGAAGGATTCGGCCAGATCCCGCTCGGTGGGCAACCTGGTGCCCGGAGCAATCGCGCCGGACATGATCTGCTGCTGAATGATGGTAACGATTTCATCGCTGAGGCGTGAACGCGTGATGGAACGCGTAAAAACGGCATTGACGGACACAAGATACCTCCTAATCAGGCAATTTGTCATATTGGATCAATGGATCATTGGATCAACCAATATAACATTATCATATACCTGTCAAGATTATTTTGTCGACGGGCTTTCATGTGCCGGAAACAAAACTCTCCGGCAAGGACATGAAATATCAAAATGGGAGCAGCATCAATAATTAATTAATTTAATCGTATATTTACATAATTGCGTATTGACACCTGCGCGGTGACTAACTACCCAAAAGCGTTGTTATGAATTGACTTTTGCTCTTCATCTCTCTATTCTCGTTCAAAAGATCAATATGGTCAGTGATTGCGATGTCGATGAACCTTATGTTTTACCTTGTAACCCCTGATTAAAAGGATTCGCGACGATGGACATGAGAGAAAAACAGTCTGAACTCTATAAAAATTCAGGCGTACCTCCCGGCATCGGTCCCGGATCTCCATTTACGGGCAATCCGGCGGTGCAGAAATCCAAAACGGGATGCCTTGCCAAATTGACGTTTATTGTGCTGCTGGCATTCCTTGTTTTGGCAGGGGTCTTTTACCTGTATCCCCTTGCAACGCCCGACAAGATCCGCGGTGATATCATTGATTGCGCCCTCGTCGGGCAAAAGGACGGATCGAACCGGTTGTGGATTCTCACAGACGGATCATTCAATTACATTTCCACTACCAAATCACCCGGTCACTATTCTTCCGGTCGCAAATGCAAATTCTGCAAGGCATGGCTGTATGAATATGATCCCCTCGGGGGAAAAGTCATCCGCCGGATAAAAATTCCATACAGGGACATCATCATCAGAACCAGCATGTTTTACAATGGAGACAAAATCTGGCATGTCGCCGACGCCTATCATCTCGATGAACCGAAAATTCAGACTTTTGATGTTCTTACCGGGACAATGGTCGAGGATACCGCTGGTTTTATGTCCCGTCACCCAATGCTTGCCGCAGGCCTCGTCAAAGCCTGGTATGACGAAAAAAAAGACCTTATCACGATGGACACGAAAGACGGCCGAACAGGCCTTATCTATTCCATCCAGGAGCAGAAACTTTACCCTTCTTATTCCCTCTATTATGACGAGCAGAGGAAAGACTTAAGCGAAAAGGAAAAATTCCTTTTATGCGCCCAGGGCGGCCAGGATACCCGCAAACTGCTGTACCGGGTTAAAGCGGCTCATCGTGAACTGATATGGAATGAGTCAAGGCTTCAGCACAACTGTGATCAGCTCGAAAGAAAAATCACGCACAGGAACGGCACGTTCGAAGCCAGGCAGATGGCCGATACGGTTTTCCTGCGGGGCATCATCTACCATCAGGATAAAGACGGGGCCATCGTTATCCATTTGAACCAGATCGATAAAAAGGCCGACCGGATCATGACCTATATCGACCGCGAGGGAAAAACAAAGTGGACAGTGCCGCAAAGCAAAATGTTCCCAAAAATGCAAATCGACGAAAATAAAGGATACTATTCCACTTTCAGCGGAACCGAGAACAGAATCAAGGTGATCCGTTCGCGAAACCTGGTTGTATTGATGCTGGAAGGTGCGGGCATCATGGGCTTCGATTACACAAACGGGAAAAACCTTTTTACGATTGATTAGGCGAGCGGCTCTTTCCAGTGTGGAGGAAACCCTTTATTTTATGGGTTACTATTCGATTATATTACAATTATTGCTGAATTCCGCAATCCCCAAAATAAAAAAGCTTGACTATTGCGGATAATTACCCTAGGGTGCATTCAACTTCGCGGGTCATTGAGTAAAAAAAGCGAAGGAATAAGTTGAATGGTTTCATTAAAGCACAAGGTCGGCCGCCTTAAGCACTTTTGATTTGGCGGCCTTTTTGTTTCTGCCACAGTGATAATTCGACTTAGGAAATTTGAGAAAGGAGGATTAACACTATGTCAGAAGGTAAAGTAAAGTGGTTCAACGAACGCAAAGGCTTCGGCTTCATCGAGCAAGAGGGCGGCACGGACATTTTCGTGCACTTCAGCGCGATTCAGTCCAGCGGCTTTAAGACGCTGAATGAGGGCCAGCAGGTCAGTTTCGACGTTATCCAGGGCAAAAAGGGCCTGGAAGCTGAAAACGTAAGATCAGTCTAGTTGTTCATTTAAAACCAAACAAAAGCGCTCCGTGGACTTTATGTTCCCGGAGCGTTTTTATTTTCCATAACATCCCCAAACCTTAATATTTCTTGACAAAAACAGCAAATTTGATTTAGGCATGGTAAATTTTTTGGTTGA
>JAGFXG010000313.1 GCA_017860985.1 Deltaproteobacteria bacterium | reverse complement strand
TCCACATCAATATGATCGGGTAGATCCGACGGCAGACATAAAACTTTGACTTCACGCTTGATGTGCTGCAATTCACCGCCGTTCTCGACGCCAATCGCCTTGCCGACAAAGTTCAGGGAGACGTCGAACACGAGTTTCTTTTTCATGTCCACTTCGTAAAAATCCGCATGATATAATTTCCCCGTCAGGGGCTGAATCTGCAATTCCTTGATCAGGGAAAGTTTCTCCACTTTTTTGCCGCCGTCATCGATAATCAGCTTGATAAAGGCGTGATCTTTCTTTTCTTTATGCAGTTTCACCAGGTCAGCGCTTTTCACGGTCAACTGTATATTCTCTGTGTTGCCGCCATAAAAAATAGCCGGCACTAATCCCTGCTGCCGGAACCGGCGGGCAGGACCTTTCTTCTGTTCTACACGGACTTGTGCCGTCAAATCGGTTATTTCCATTTACCCCTCTCCTCCTAAATAAATAATGAGCTTACTGAATCGTTATAGTATATGCGGCGTACAGCTTCGGATAACAGGCCGGACACCGACAATATTTTCATTCTTTTGCAACTGGCCGCCTTTTCGCTTAACGGAATTGTATCGGTAACAATAAATTCCTTGATGTTGGAGCTTTCGATGCGATCAACAGCCGGACCGGATAAAACCGGATGTGTACAGCAGACGGATACTTCGAGAGCACCGGCTTCGGTAAGAGCATTTGCCGCCTGAACAACTGTTCCTGCCGTATCGACCATATCATCCAGAATGATGACCCTCTTCCCCTTAATATTACCGATAATGTTCATCACCTGGGCTTCGTTGGGCCCTTCCCGTCTTTTATCGATAATCGCCAGAGATGCCCCCAGCCTTTTGCCGAAAGCCCGGGCCCTTTCCACGCCGCCCGTATCCGGTGAAACAACCACCGTGTCATCCTGATAATTTTTCTTCATGTAATCAATCAAAACCGGCGTGGCGAAAAGATTGTCCACGGGAATGTTGAAGAATCCCTGAATCTGACCCGCATGAAGATCCATGGATAAAAGCCGTTGGGCACCTGCGGTCGTAATCAGATCAGCCACCAGTTTTGCGGAAATGGGAGCGCGGGGAGCGACTTTTCTGTCCTGCCTGGCATACCCGTAATAAGGCACAACGGCTGTAATCCGGTCAGCCGATGCCCTCTTCATGGCATCGATCATGATCAGCAGTTCCATCAAGGTGACGTTCACCGGCGTGCAGGTGGATTGAATGATGAAAACGTCCATCCCGCGGACATTTTCATTAATCTCAACGCGCGTTTCCCCATCGCTGAATGTGGTAACATTGGCCTGCCCCAGGGACACGCCTAATTTCTGACATATTTTTTGCGCCAGAGGAACGTTGGCGTTGCCGGAAAAAACCCTGATTCTTTCTAACATTTAATTATTTCTCCGCAATCTTGAGCTGGCTGGGGCGGGAGGGATCGAACCTCCGAATGCAGGAATCAAAGTCCTGTGTCTTACCGCTTGACGACGCCCCATCGTCTCTCTATTCAATATAAATCCGAATGAAAACAGCTACTACAGTGATTGGGCAAAGAAAACCAGACATTCTCCGGAAACTTTTTTCAAAATAGCATCCTGCGCTTCTTTCGCCGATCTTTCATCAGCAAAAATGCCAAAAAGTGTAGGACCACTGCCCGACATCAATGCACCGAGGGCGCCTTCATCCAGCAGCAATTGCTTGAAAGCATTCAATTGGGGATGCATCCGAAACGATACCTCTTCTAAATCATTATGCAATTCCCGAACTACGTCACCTAGTGCGTAAAACCGCGGAATACTATAATTATTTTTTTTCTTTGTCAATGCTAAATTAAGGTTTTCGTAAACCTTTTTTGTGGAAAGCTCAAAGGCGGGATTGATCAAAACGATGTGCAAATTAGGAAGATCGGGCAGGATTTGAAGCTCGTCTCCAATGCCGGTGGCAAATGCCCTTTGCCCGAAAACAAAAAAAGGAACATCCGCACCAAGTTTTGCCCCGATTTTCATCAGGTCGGACTGACTCACGTTCAGTGAACATAAATCATTTAGGGCCGTCAGTGTGGCGGCCGCATCCGAACTCCCTCCCCCCAGACCGGCAGCAGAAGGGATTTTTTTCTTCAAAACGATTTCAACACCGCCCGTATAACCTGAATGTTCAAAAATGGCACGGGCGGCACGGTACACCAGGTTTTTTTCATTGGTCGGGAGATCGGTGCCCGGACAATCAAGCGTGATCCCCCCTGTACAATGGGAAAAAGTTAACTCATCATAAATGGATATCTTCTGCATCACGGAAGCCAGGTCATGATAACCGTCAGGACGCTTCCGCAGTACGTGCAATGAAAGGTTGATCTTTGCAGGCGCTTTCCTGAATATTTCAGCCTTTTTCTTTAACATAGCGCATTTTCAGCTCATATAAGACGCCTTTAATTAAATTATCTTCATTCTGGTCAAGATTGCCTTTGGTTTTTTCGTTTAGCATATCCAGAATATCAATGGTCTGCTTCACCGCCGGCAGGTTTTTCTCTGCTTTACCCCCTTCACTTTCAGGAAAATCGCCAAAATGAAACAGCGCGGACGTGCTGAGCGATATGACAAAGTTTGTAAAATTTACCGGCGGATAGTCAAAATGTTCATCTCTAGCGGTTTTTACATCTTCCTGCACAGGTGCTTCATTTGCCGTTGCAGCATCTTCCTTCTTTTCCGGTTCGTC
>JAGFXG010000312.1 GCA_017860985.1 Deltaproteobacteria bacterium | reverse complement strand
TTAAAAATCAGGTCCGGGGAATCCGCCTTGCAGTCGAAAATGGCAAACCGGGTCAGGTTTATTTTATCTCCGACGATCGTTCATACACTATCGAAGAAATCGTGGATGCCATTGCATTAGAGCTGCGAACATCCGTGGTGAAACCGCACATACCCGTACGGCTTGCGCTCGTGATGGGCCTGACATTCGAGATCTTAAGCAAAATATTCCGGTTTTATCCATTCGTCATTCCGCAAACGGGACGTCCACCGTTTTCCAGAAAAACGGTGGAATGGACTTCGGAAAGCAGGTTGTTCTGCGATATTTCAAAAGCAAAACTTCAACTCGGATACCGTCCGCCCTACAGCCTTAAAGAAGGCATCCGTCAGACGGTTGACTGGTACAAAAAAAACGGACACCTGAAATAGTTCTTCACACGATCAGTCCGGCACTTCAGGTCAATATTTCTTTGACAGCAACATAAATATCTTCGGGCCCAATAGACTGCATGCATTCATGGTAAGGACGGTGACTGCACACACTTTCATCGCAATTTATCCGACATGGAATGTCTTTTTCAACGACTCTGAATCGATTTCCATATGGCCCGGTTTCAACACTTTTAGAGGGGCCGAAGACGGCAACCGTTGGGATCCCTGCAGCCGCAGCCATGTGCATCGGTGCGCTGTCGTTGCAAATCAGAAGTTGAGCTCTTGCGATCACCTCATACAACTGCCGGATGGATGTCCTGCCGGCCAGCACGATGGGCCGGTTTTTCATCAACGCGACAACCTCATTCACGATTTCCACTTCCGAACGGGCCCCAAGAACAACCAGCGGCAAGCCGGTTTCCTCTATGACGCGGTCATAGAGGCTTGCACATCGATCCAGCGGCCATCTTTTCAGATGAAGGCGGCTGCCTGGATGGACACAAATGAAAGGGTGCGAAACACCGTTATGCGCCAGTAACTGTTCCACTTCCTTCTTTTCCTCCGCTGTCGTGTGTACACCCCAGCGTAAAACACGTGTATCGCATTTCAGGAATCTGGCCAAGTCAAGATGATATTCTACTTTATGCTTCACCTTTTCAAAAGGCACAACATGTGAAAGGAAACACCCGCCGCCCCCCACATCATAGCTTAACTTCGATCTGGACCTTGTGGGAAAAACCAGGAAAAGGATATCCCGGATATCCGCTCTGGCCTCAATCACAAGATCAAATCGCCTTTTTCGAAGCTGTCCAAGGAACTTCAGGTACTCTATGAATGAACCTTCATAGAACCAAAAGGGTTCATAAACCAGTATATCGTCCACATAAGGGTTGTTTAAAACAATTTCACGCCCCCCTGACGAGGTTAGAAACACGATGGACGCATTTGGAAATCTATCCTTCAATGGCCTCAGCATCGGCATCGTCATAATCACATCGCCTACATAGGCGGTCCGGATCAACAGAATCCGTTGAACATCTTCCGGGCGGATGGGACTGTTCTTTTTGAGGAACGGCCGGATGGGGAAAAACATTAAATTGAAAAGACCGTCTGCCAGGATCGTTAGAACACGTTTTTTACGGTTGATAATTTTATACACTTATAACATGCGCTTTCATTCGGGCAGCCCGGCTGGATCTGTGTTGGCAATTTTTGCGTGTACAAGACACCGGAAAGGATCTTTTGCCATTGGAAATCATTAGTGAATTCTCGTATTTTCCTCTTCGGCTCTCCGACCGGATAAAAGAAAAGAATGACTCTGTTGATTTGTTAAAAGGCGGGCGGTCTTGACGATGTCAATCCTTTACCAACTTTCCCGATCATGGAGATTCTTTTTCGAATAGCCTTCCAGTCTCCGCGAATCAACGCTTTGAATACTTTCGCAATCTTCGAAGCCAGCCGTATTCCGTCTTCAGCTACCCTTAAGAATGGTATCCATGACTGCCTGTTGAAAAAAGTCACCATACCGGGGCGCGATAATAACCTCAACAGCCCGACGGGATAATTTTGATTGTTCAGGAGGAACAAAAAATTGATGTAATTGGTGCTCGGCATCTCCAATATTTTTTTATAGATTTCCTCCTTTTCATCCACGATCAGGCCGGCATCCTGATATTGACGATTAATCAAAGTCCCCGGGAAAGCGACTAATGAGGAGCGTTTAAACCAGAACGGGCGAGGAATTTTCAGGGTCAAATCAAATGTCTTAAGTGTGTCTTCGATAGTTTCAAACGGGTTGTCCATTATCAGATGGTAACAGGGCGGAGCCATCCGGTCACGGTACTTGTTTAAAATGGCAGCCGCCGCCAGTAATTGTTTTTCTTCCAATAAACGCTGATAGAGTTCTTTTGTCTTTTCGGCTACGCTTTGGATGCCTGTCTCGACAAAAACGAGTCCCGCATCCAGCAACGGCACCATTTTTTCCTCGGTGATGTTCTGCGGGCTGATCAGCAATTGAAACGGCAATCCGATCTTTTTTTTATAAAGGGCTGCAAAATTTTGTATTTCAGTCACAGAACGCAGGGCAAAATTATCGTCGCAGAATTCGATTTCTTCGACGCATGGATGGTTCGTAATGATGTTTTCCAATTCAGCCACTATTCTTTCCACGCTCAATTTCCGTACAAAACCTTTTGCTCCGTAAAGTTTTCGATAAAAATCGTTCACACAATAACTGCAATTATAGGGACATCCGCGAGTTGTAGAATACATAAAAGATTTCAGCGGAATGTTTTTATAGTATGGGACCGTGGCCATGAA
>JAGFXG010000311.1 GCA_017860985.1 Deltaproteobacteria bacterium | reverse complement strand
TTTTAATGAAAATTGAGAAAGATCAAACATAGCAGGGCTCCTTTATATTTATTGTTCAAGAATAAAATTTTTAAAAGGAATTTGCAAATCTTTTGGAAAAGCTATCCCGGATGCCGGCAGGTCAAACTGACGGCATCCGGGACACGGAACGTTTATTTTTGAGCGGGCTTGGGAGCCAGCGCTTCACGGTCGCCGCCGCTCATACCGGCAATGTACTTCACCAGCTTCTTGCGGGATGCAATATCGTACTGCGTCGTAATGGCGATCTGCTCCATGATCGGAGAGCCGCCGCCGTGGTAGTTGCCCATATTCATGATACCGCCCGTGGCCGAACACAATTGATCGCCCAAATAGCGCCAGAACTGGGCCTGATCCTCAACGGACATCTTCGGATTGCGCTTGGTGTATTTCAGAAGCGGTTCACCGGTAATCGGATTGGCAAAATCCTTCTCGTGGGGAAAAGTTGCCGGGATACCGCCGGCGATATCGCAAAGGATTTCCGCTTCGCGATAGACCGCTTCGCCGGACAGACAACGACCGACATTGCAGTAAATGGAATGAGGAATATAAGAACCGGGGCCATAGGGAACAAAACCCATGCCGGGAATGTAAACTTCAGGCTTACCCAGATCGGATGCCGTATAACCGGCAGCGTAGCCGAGTTCAATGGTCATAATGATCTCGGCCAGTTTCTCACGGACATGGGGTTCTTTGTGGATATTGTTGACCTCGGCAGCCAATGCTGCTTGTCCCAAAATCACGTCGCCGATAGCCGGTTTGCAGCCGGAATAGGAGTGACGGTGAAACAAGGCGAAAAGAAGCGCGCAGATGCCGCCGTGATCATTCTCGCCGGCCAGGAAGACCCGTTCCCAGGGGACAAAGCAGTTATCAAAAATCATGTAGGAATCCGTATAGCCCCCCATAAAACCACGTTTGTAATGTTCTCTTGGGCGAAAATTGTGAATGGTGGCCACCTGGGTCAATCCCTCGTAGTCTGCCGGCACCGCGAATGCTACAGCATAGTCTTTATCTTCCGGACGCAGGGCGCGGGTCGGCAAAACGATGACTTCGTCGGATACCGAGGCTTCAGAAATATGCACCTTGCAGCCTTCAACGACAATTCCGTCCTTCAATCTTTCCTTAATCCGCACATAGGAACCGGGGTTGGGCTGATCTGCGGGACGCAGCATACGGTCGCCCTTCGTATCGGTCTGCGCGCAGGCTGCGATCAAATCTTCCTGTTGGAAACGAGTCAGCCACTTTTTAAAGTTTTCATGATAATTGGTCTCGCCCGGTTTCACTTTGTCCGCTTCGAAAGAAACATTGTAAATGGCGTTGGTACCGTCAATGCCCATACAGCGCTGAATGCAGCCGCCAACCTTCTGACAGAGCATGCGCGTCATGTCCTGTTTTTTGTGAAGATCTTCTTTGTTCTGATGAACGTTTGTAAAACGGTTAATCCGCTCGCCGGTGAGATGCGAAATCGCCGTCATCAATTCCTGATTTTCCGGTTTGGCTGCCTCATCATAGGTTGTGCCGATGGTGTCGATACAATCCATCTGAATCTCGTCTGTCCTGTCGATCAACTGGCCGTCATAATAGACGTTCCTCTTCATTTTGGACAATCTGTTGATAAAATCCTGTTTTGTTTTCATGGGTGGTGCTCCTTTCTTTATATATGCCTTGTTTATTTCTTGTTCTTTGTCATCCGGGGAGCTTTCGTACCGCTCTTCGGTAAATTCAACGTTGGATCGGCTTGCAGAAGCTGCCCCAGAGCGCGGGCATCTTCCAGATTCAAATGCAGAGTGAGACCCTGCTGTTCTTTTTTCGCCCGTATACCGTTGAGAACAATTTCCAGAAACGGATCGAGCATGTCCATAATGCTTTTTTCACGCCTGGGCATCCCCTGCATGTGCCAGTGAATAAAGAGATGTTCAATGGTGCCCATCAGCATGGAACGAATCAGGTAAGCGTCAGCATCTGAGCGAAACGTGCCATCGGCGATCCCTTCGCGAATGATCTCCAGCAGACTGTGGGCTGAGCGGCGAATGGCCTCATGAGCAGCCGTCTGACGAAAGCGCTTGCTGGACATGAGCTGAAGCAAAACAAGCGCGGAATAGTGCGGATTATTCTGATAGAGCTGAACGTAACTGAAAAGGATGGCTCGCATTCGTCCTTCGACATCCTTGATAAACGGCAATACCGCTTGGGACTCTTTGGCCGTGTCATTGGAAATTTTTTCGGGGATAGCAAACAGGAGATCTTCCTTTGTGCCGAAGTATTCGTAGATGGTAGCCTCGGAAACCCCCGCTTCTTTACTGATTTCAGAGATCGTAGCCTCCTGAAAACTCTTTTCGGCAAAAATGCGCAAAGCCGCGTCCATAATCCGGTCTTTTCGGCTTTTCGTGCGAGGATGGCTTACCATAATAAATCCTTTCTCAAGTTGGAATTAATTTACATCATCATAGTCATACTGTCAAGTATTATTTAATTTTCCTAGTGGCACTATGATTTCTTAATGATATTTATAGTCAAAAGTCAATTAATTCGCCGACCTATTTGTTTTTACTTAGGGAAAGACAGGGTAGAGAGGCAAAAGGATCAAGGTACAAGGTACAAGGGGCAAGGTTATTTGGAGAGCTGCTTCGCAGCTAATCCTTTTTTTGTAATTTTATAAAATTTTCTCTATGACGAAGAAAAAGCCTTTCCATCAATTAATAATAGAAAGGCTTTT
>JAGFXG010000310.1 GCA_017860985.1 Deltaproteobacteria bacterium | reverse complement strand
TAATCGGGTTTGTAAGGCCCATCCACCGGAACACCGAGATACTCGGCCTGCTTTTTCGTCAACTTGGAAATCCTGGCATCCAGCCTGGACAGATGCAGCATTGCCACCTCTTCGTCCAGTTTCTTGGGAAGCGTATAAACGCCCACGGCGTATTTCTTTGCCGCCAGCTCGAGCTGTGCCAGCGTCTGATTGGTAAAGCTGTTGCTCATGACAAAGCTCGGATGGCCTGTCGCGCATCCCAGGTTCACCAGCCGCCCTTCCGCCAGGACAATGATGGAACGTCCCGATTTAAGCGTCCATTTATCAACCTGCGGCTTGATGGTTTCTTTCCTGCAGGTCCTGCTTGATTCGAGGTAACTCATTTCGATTTCACTGTCAAAATGGCCGATGTTGCAGACGATGGCTTCATCTTTCATCATTTCCATGTGGCGGCCGGTAATAACGTCACAGCAGCCGGTTGCCGTTACAAAAATATCCGCAATTGGAGCTACTTCCTCAATGGTTTTCACTTCGTAGCCTTCCATCGCCGCCTGCAGGGCGCAGATGGGATCAATTTCCGTCACCACCACCCGGGCCCCGAATCCACGCATGGACTGGGCGCAACCTTTTCCGACATCCCCGTAACCGCAGACAACGACCATTTTGCCGGCAATCATGACATCCGTTGCCCTTTTGATCCCGTCCGCCAGAGATTCACGGCATCCGTACAGGTTGTCGAATTTCGACTTGGTGACGGAATCATTGACGTTGATTGCGGGAAACAGCAGTTCTCCCGACGCCTGCATTTGATAGAGACGGTGTACGCCGGTGGTTGTTTCTTCCGAAACCCCCCTGATTTTGGATGCAACTTTCTGCCAGCGTTTGGGATCCTTTTTATAGGACTGTTCCAGACGTGAAAGGATGATTGCGAATTCTTTATTATCGGCCTTCTGCTTCAGCAGTTTTGGATTCTTTTCTATTTTGGCTCCATGATGGATGAATAAAGTTGCATCGCCGCCGTCATCCACGATCAGATCCGGACCGGAACCATCGGGCCACGTCAAAGCCTGTTCCGTGCACCACCAGTATTCCTCCAGGGTCTCTCCCTTCCAGGCAAATACCGCGGCCGAACCCGCTTTCGCCACGGCCGCCGCCGCGTGATCCTGAGTGGAGAAAATATTGCAGGATGCCCAGCGAAGGTCGGCGCCTAATTCCTGGAGCGTCTCGATCAGCATGGCCGTCTGGATGGTCATGTGCAAACTTCCCATGATCTTCAGGCCCGCAAGCGGTTTTTTGCGTCCGTATTTTTTACGTATCGCCATCAACCCCGGCATTTCGTTACGGGCCAGGATCATCTCTTTCCTGCCCCAGGCAGCAAGTGACAAGTCCGCAACTTTATATTTCAGTTTTTTATCGATTTCCAGAAAGGCCATTGTTTCCTCCACATTCATTCAGGATAGTTTTATATTGCGCGATAGCGATAGCATACCCGTCGTTTGACTTCAATATCTTTGTGCCCAAATTTCAAAAAAACAAAAAGCACCCCCCGCTGAAAGGGGATGCTTTCGTTCAAACTGTTTTTACTCTATCTGGACGCTTTTTTAATCTTGTTGGCGGCGTCAACCCGGACACATTTCGGCTTCCAGGTCTTCGACTCTTCGTCATCAACAGCCACGTATGTTGCTATGATCACCAGGTCCCCCTTGGCAACTTTACGGGCGGCAGCGCCATTGAGACATATTGTCCCCGAATCCCGTTTTCCCTTAATGATATACGTTGAAAAACGTTCCCCATTGTTGACATCGTAAATATCAACCTGTTCATAGGGAACCATGTTGGCCGCTTCCATTAATCGTTCATCGATGGTGATACTGCCTTCATAGTGCAAGTCTGCGTCTGTAACTGTCGCGCGATGGATTTTGGATTTCATCATAAATCTCTGCATGGCTCGTTTTTTCACTCCTGTCTGTAGCATTCGTATTACGCTTTGAGCTCTTCACCCAAAACGGAATTATCAATCAACCTGGTTTTTCCCACTTTCACCGCCAAAGCCATTACCGCCTCTTGCCTGATCTCGTTCACATCTTCAAGAGTGGAGGTATCGCATACTTTGACATAATCAATTTCGGTAAACGGCGCGCTTTTAATCATGGCTTCCGCCCTTTCGATCATCACCGCCGCATTTCTTTCCCCTTCCGCGTAAAGCTTTTGGGCATTCCTTAATGCTCCGACAAGCGTCAGAGCCGATGAACGTTCCTCTTTGTTTAAATAAACATTTCGTGAACTCATGGCCAGACCGTCCGGCTCCCGAAATGTCGGCAGCCCGATGATCTCCAGATCCAGGTTCAGGTCTGCAACCATGCGTTTAATCGCCGCCAGTTGCTGAAAGTCTTTTTTACCAAAAACAGCACTGTGGGGCTTTACAATATTAAATAATTTGCAGCAGATAGTCGTCACGCCGCGAAAATGACCCGGTCGGGACATGCCACACAGGTTTTTTGTCACCTGCTCCACGTCAACATACGTCTGATAGGCTTCGGTGTACATTTTCTGATTGGAAGGAAAGAAGATAATATCGACGCCGACACTCTGCGCCATCTTCGTGTCGCGTTCAAAATCCCGCGGATACTTGGAGAAATCTTCTTTGGGGCCGAACTGGGTGGGATTCACATAGATGCTGACGACAACGCAATCAGCCTGTTTACGGGCCTCTTTCATCAATGAAAGATGGCCTTCATGAAAATAGCCCATCGTCGGAACAAA
>JAGFXG010000044.1 GCA_017860985.1 Deltaproteobacteria bacterium | reverse complement strand
TGGAGAATAGGCGCCGCAAAACACTTCTTCTTCGGAGGATGCAAAGCGGATAATTTTCATAATACCTGAACTCCTTTGCAGGGATAATCATTGAGATTGCCGGCATGTGTAGCATGACCCGCCATTGAAATCAACCACCTCGCAGTAAACTGTCGAGGTATGAAATGAACGTTATCATATCGCAGCAAGCTACGGAGAATTAACGCTCGTCGGGCGTGAGCGGGCTTCCACTCCTCATCATACGGATAAATAGCCCTTGTCATCAGGGATGTATTTCCTGTATAAATTACAAAAGCAGTTTTGCAATCTGTTCAAAGAACAGGGATTAAAACATGACGGATATTCTAGAGTACATTAGCACATGGTCGGTTCTCAAATGGGTGATTCTGGTTTTGGTTGCCGGGTTTATCGGCCAGTTCGGCAGAATGCTGGCCGAAGCCGTGGTCGCGAGAGTGCGCCTGCGCCGTGCCAAACAGGATTCCTCCCTGCCGCCGGACGATCAACAAAAACATGATGCTGCCGCTGTTATACCCATTGAAACCTCTGTGCCGGAGCTGACCGCCAAAGCGTCTGCCCCTGTGGAAGTTCCGGATAAGAAGTTGCTGAAGACAATGGCCAAGGCTCGTAAGAAAGAGGCGAAAAAGATGTCGCCCTAGTCATGCACGGTTGGAAGGCCGGACTGGTCTTCCGGGGCGATGTGTTTTTTGCTCCCTGCATAGAGTTCGTATTCAAGCAGTCGACACTCAATCTCACCGTTGTAAAATGTCATCCTTTTTTTTGTGCGCAGCCCCACCTTTTTGATCATTTCCAGATTGCCGGTGAAAATATAGCCACGGTAGCCCCGGCTGATGCTTTTGAACCAGTCGCCGCATCCCTCATAGAGCGTCTCAAGACGTTGCAGGGTGCTTGGGCCGCCACTTTTATGAATTTGATCAGCGGCTTTGCGGAGAATAACTTTCTGTCCCGGTGTGATCTCTTTCCTGCGGGGCTCATGCTGTGTTCGGATTTTTAAAGGTTCCATGCGTTCGCCATAAGGGGGATTCATCATGATGATGCCGCCGCCTCCCGGTATCGGTGTTTTTTCAAACGGACAGGTTATAAATTCAATGAGGTGGTCCACACCAGCCGTTTTGGCATTAAGGCCTGCCGCGTGCACGGCTGCCGCGTCAATGTCCGTGGCGACAATCTTTGACGGTAACTGTTTAGATGATCTGTTGCGGGCTTTTTTGCGAAATTCCTGCCAGAGTTCATTAGGGAAATCTTTAATATACATGAATCCGTAATTGTTGCGCCCGAGTCCCGATGCACGATTGAGAGCGATCAGCGCTGCTTCGATGGCCAGTGTGCCGCTGCCGCACATCGGGTTGACAAAAGGCGTCCTGCCCTGCCACCCTGTGGCCAGGATCAGGGATGCGGCCAGGGTTTCCTGCATCGGCGCCGCCAGCGGAATCTTACGATACCCCCTGAGCGACAGGCGATCACCGGAGGTGTCGATATAAACCATTGCCTGATCATTTCGCCAATAGACATGAATGACGGCCTTATCCTTTTCCGGTCCAGAGTCGGGCCTGATTCCGCATTTGTCCCGGATCCGATCGACAATCGCGTCCTTGGCCTTGAGGTTGGCAAATCGCGAATCGGTCACCAGGGGATTATCGACAACGGATGTCACACAGACATAAGCATTCGGGCCGGAGTCGTGCAGAAACGTTTCCCAGGGAATGGCGTTGATGCGTTCATACAGAGCGCCGGGAGAGATGACTTTGAATATTTGCAGTTGATACAGGACGCGCTGAGCCGTGCGCAAATGAAGATTGAGCAGCATCGTATCTTCCAGGGTTCCTTCCGTCGACACGGCGGTGTCAATTTCGTGCAAAACCGGAAAACCCAGCGCCTCGATTTCCGTCTTCAAATAGGGTGCAACACCCTTCGGACAGGTTACCAGTATCCTGTTTTTCTTTTTCCAGATGGACATGGCCGGGCTTTAACACAGACCGGAAGACTTGGCAATCACAATAACGTTTGTTCGTGAAACTCCATTTCAAATGAGGGCTGATGACTCGGATTTGACTAGGCGGCATCCTTTTCAGGAGGGGCTTCTAAAAAGGGCGGCAGCGGGCATTGCATGGCCAGTGCGATGACCCGCAGAAGCTCTCTTTCTTCAATGGTAACGTTCTGATCCTTGAAGGCGCAGTGGGCGCAGGCATCGATGACCGACTCCCTGATTTTAAAAGATGCATTGATAAGACGGTTCAGTGTGTTGTTTACCCTTGCATAGGATACGATTTCCTCAAAATCAAAAACGGGCTTGCGTGCAGCCAGTTCCGGAATCCTGTCAAGGCCTGCGTGAAATGCGTCCTCCGCCCCGGCTTTGTCGGCGAGATGTCCGGTGCAGGCCAGTGCCTGAAGAAGAACGACAATATCCAGGCCAACCCTGGAAAAGGAGAAAATCGAGACTCTTCGAAACAGCTCTTCCGAAGCATTCAGATATTTCTCGAGAATCCACAAAACGGATAATTCAAAGAGGCTGACACGCCCATCAGCATTTATGCAGGAATGAAGGATCAGCAGGAAATTTCTTTTTTCCATGCTGGTCAGGCCCTTGAGCGCTGGCATGGCCAGTTCAATAAGAGGCAGTCTGAGATTCTGCTGAAGACCTGACAATTGTCCCGCTATTTTAAGGATGTTGTCCGTCTGGCCCCGCAGGACCATCGCCCTTTCCAGAGAGGACAACTGTGAACTGAGCAGCGCCGCGTCGTTATCCATCAGGAGGGCATAGATGACGCAGGCTGCTCCCTGCGGGTTTTTGACGGTTTCGGAAATGTCTTCCGGTATGGAATCAAGAAATGCCCGGCTCTGTTCGATATTCTCTTTTGAAGGATGGCCGACATGATTGATCACTTCCTCGGGGATAAGGCTCAGAAGCGGCGATCCGGCAGGCACCTGGAGTTTTGTCCCCCAGCGTGCCGTTCCCCAGAAGGGAGTGGAGTACTCCGGTTTTGCCCTGGGCACATCTTCTTCTATTTTTATGAATTTCCCGTCAAAGGAAGGGTCCAGAAGCCGGATTCGCTGGGTAAGCGGCGGGTGCGTTGCGAGAAAAGCAAACAGTTTGTCGGGATGACTTTCGCTGAAGAACAAATGGCTGGCCTGTCTGGCGCCCGGTGAGTTGATTTGAGAACCGAACGTGGAACCTCCGATTTTTTTCAGGGCGCCCGCCAAACCCAGAGGGTTGCGCGTGAACTGAACGGCGGATGCGTCCGCCAGAAATTCTTTCTGCCTCGATATGGCGCACTGCATCAGCCTTCCCATAAACGTTCCAATATAACCGATGACCATCAGGCAGACCCCGCCCGCAATCACCGGCAAACCCATTCTGGCGCTGAAACGTCCGTGCGAGAGGATCTGCCGGCCTATGATACCCATGAACATGATGCCGAAAAGGATACCGATCAGTTGCACGTTGAGCCGGGAGTCCCCGTTTAAAATATGGCTGAACTCGTGACCGATCACACCCTGCAGCTCGTCACGGTTAAGTTTTGTCAGAGCCCCGCGAGTGACGGCCACTGCTGAGTCGCTGATTTCAAGCCCTGCGGCAAACGCATTGATATTATTTTCCGAATCGATCACATAAACTTGAGGGACGGGAATACCTGACGCAATGGCCATTTCTTCAACGACATTCATCAGACGGCGCTCGTCCTGACCATTTGTATTGGAGCTGATGTTTCGTCCGCCGAGCATTTCAGCCACTGCGCCGCCGCCTTTCTGCAAAGTGTTCATTTTGATCAGACTGGCGGCCAGGATGAAGCTGATAATCACCATAGCCATAAAAAGGAAGAAAGCCGGGTCGAAGAATGTGAAAGCGGACAGCTTTTGCTGGTATATTTGAGCCTTCTCGTAGTTGATCAGTGTGTGTGCCTGGGTGGTGACATACAAATACCACGCAAAACGGATGGCCATGGTGGTGACTAAAACAATAATAAACACGGCAAAAGCAAACAGAATCAATTGATTCCGGCAACTTTTGCGGGCCTGTTGTTGCCTGGCAAAAAAATTAGTCGAACGGTTAACAGTCATTTTATGAAATCAATTACATCAGTTCGCTTTTTCAGGTGAAAGACACTTTAGGCGCCGTCCGCTCTTCGGCCTTTTCCACAGCTTCCAGGAGGGCCGCCGTTTTAAAATTAAAAGTGGACGATATCACGTTGTCGGGGAACTGTTCCCGGCTTGTGTTGTAAACGGTTACGGCGTCATTATAGGCCTGGCGCGCGAAGCTGATTTTGTTTTCCGTAGACGTCAGTTCTTCCATTAACTCGCTGATGGTTTTGTTGGCTTTTAAATCGGGATAGGATTCCACAACCGCTATCAGTTTGGAAAGCAAACCGGAAAGAGCGCCTTCCGCCTGATTTAAGCCCGACATGGCCGCAGCGGTTCCGGGAGAAGCCGCGGCAGCCTTGCTGGCGTCAAATGCCGTGTTTCGCGCTTTGATCACAGCCTCCAGGGTTCCGCGTTCATGTGCCAGATAGCCTTTGGTTGCTTCCACCAGGTTGGGAATCAGATCATATCGGCGTTTTAACTGGATGTCGATCTGGGTGTAGGCATTCAGGTAAAGATTGCGCAGCGCAATCAGTTTATTGTATATCCCGATGAAATAAAATACGACGACAGCGATAATAACAACAAGAACAATAAATGGAATCATGGTTGTCCTCCTTGATTTCAGGCGCTCTGATGCGCCGGTTAGATGGATCAATACTGCTTGCGCAGTTCAGTTTTTGTTTTTCTTCGTGTCGCAGGTAATCACCAGGTTGTCGCGATGAATGATTTCATCATAATCCTTGTGTCCCAGAGCGGAATAAATCTGCGATGTTTTCAAACCGATAATGCTGCGGATGTCGCCCGAGGAGTAATTGACAAGCCCTTTACCGAGAAGACTGCCTTCGCTGTCAACGCAATTGACCGGATCACCCGTTGTGAACTCGCCTTCCACGGCGGTAATTCCCGAGGGCAGCAGACTCTTGCCTTTGTCCAGAATGGCTTTTTTTGCGCCGTCATCGATGATCAACCGTCCTCTTGGCCGCAGTGTGAAAGCGATCCAGTATTTCTTGCTGTTGAGATGAGAAACCTGCGGCAGAAAAAGCGTGCCAATGTCACGCCCCGCCATGATGTCTGAAAGGACTTTTTTTCTTTTGCCCGGCGCGATAATGCAGGGGATGCCGATGGAAGTGACCTTCCGGGCCGCCAGAATCTTGCTTTTCATGCCGCCCGTGCCCACGGAAGAGGTTTCCGAAGTGGCGGCTGCTTCGATCTCATCAGTAATCTCCCTGACGATACCGATCAGTTTTGCTTTTTTGGTGAGCGACGGATTGCAGTCGTAAAGCCCGTCCGTTGCCGTCAGATTGATGAACAGATCCGCCTCGATGACATTGGCGATCATTGCGGCAAGATTGTCGTTGTCGCCGAATTTGATTTCATCGACAGCTACAGAGTCATTTTCATTGATAATAGGCGTTACATGCCAGTCCATCAGCGTGGAGAGCGTATTGCGGATATTGAGGTACCTCTGACGGTCGGTCAAATCTGACAGGGTCAGCAGAATCTGCGCAACATAGAGGTTGTTTTTCTCGAATGCCTTGGAGTAGACACGCATGAGCCTGCCCTGTCCGACAGCCGCCGCCGCCTGCTTTTCAGGAATGCTCTTGAGTTTGCCTTCAATGTTCAAACGATGTTTGCCCGAAGCGATAGCGCCGGATGTGACCAGGACAATCGAAAAACCGCGTCGCGTCAGGTCGCACATTTCCTGTGTCAGGGCTTCGATGATTTTCAAATCCAGGCCGTCTGTGCCGGTAAGGACCGCGGATCCGATTTTAATAAGGATTTTTTTAACGGATGCGATCGTTGTCAGACGAATATCATTCATGGCTAATCAGGTTCAGTATGGTTTAAGAGGGTTACAATCTTTTTTAAAATGTCCTGCAACCCTTCACCGGTTGCAGCGGAAAACGGATAAAGCATTATCCCTTTTTTCGCGAATTGCGCAACTGATTTTTTGGCCTTTTCCCGCACTACGGGCAGATCAATTTTGTTAAGCGCGACGACCTGTACTTTTTCGAGCAATTGCGGATTATAGCTTTCCAGCTCCTGATTGATGGCGGTATAATTTTTCCAGGCATTTGTATTGGGTTCTTCGGAAATGTCAATCAGATGCAGCAGCACGGTTGTTCGTTCCACGTGTCGGAGGAACTGAATCCCCATCCCCAGGCCTTCATGTGCCCCGGCAATCAGTCCGGGAATATCCGCCACGACGAAGCTTCTGCTGTCCTTGTATTTTACCACACCCAGATGCGGTGTGAGTGTTGTGAAGGGATAGTCGGCAATTTTAGGCCGGGCGGCCGAGACACGTGAGATGAACGTGGATTTTCCGGCGTTGGGAAAACCGATCAGGCCGACATCGGCCAGCAGTTTGAGTTCCATCTTGAGTTGCCGTTCCTCGCCCTCCATGCCTTCCTGGGCGAAGCGGGGCGTCTGATGGGTGGACGTCTTGAAGTGGGCATTGCCCTTGCCGCCGATGCCGCCTTTGGCCACAACGAAGGTTTGTCCCGGTTTGGACAGATCGGCCAGAATCTCGTCTGTTTCAAAATCTTTCACAACGGTTCCGGGAGGAACAATGACAATCAAGTCTTCCGCGCTGCGTCCGGTGCGGTTATTGCCGGAGCCGTGTCCACCGTTTTTGGCGAACTGATGCTGCTGATATTTCAAGTCCAGCAGCGTATGATGGCTTCTGTCTGCGCGAAAAATCACGTCACCGCCCTTGCCGCCGTCGCCGCCGTCAGGTCCACCTTTGGGAACAAACTTCTCCCTCCGGAAACTCACGCAGCCAGCTCCGCCGTGTCCGCCCTTTACATATATCTTTGCTTCGTCAACAAACTTCATAAGGAGAACGCCTTTTTTCTTGAACTATATATGACAGATATCAAAAATTTTCTAGACAAAGTACGAAGCGGCGTCAGCGAGTTACCCCCGCAGGGGTATCTGATAGATACGTTGAGCAAAGCAACAGAGCTGACAACAAAGTTACGCAAAGGAGAGGAAATTTACATAAAAAATAAAAAGGCGCTTAGCAGGTAAGCGCCTTAAAATCCTGTATTCACCCGTCTGTTTTATGCGGCGTATACGCTGACTTTTTTCCGGGTTTTGTCCAGTCTTTCATATTTCACAACGCCGTTGATGAGTGCGAAAAGCGTGTAATCCTTTCCCAAACCAACATTGTTGCCCGGATGAATCTTGGTGCCTACCTGCCGCACGATAATGGATCCCGCGTGAATTTTTTCACCGCCATATACTTTGACGCCGCGTCGCTGCGCATTGGAGTCTCTACCGTTGCGGGAGCTTCCCTGACCTTTTTTATGTGCCATGATGTCCTCCGCCTATATCGAAATCTTCTTTATTTTCATGCTGGTCAATTCCTGACGGTGCCCGGTCTTTTTACGGAATCCCTTGCGGCGCTTCATTTTGCCGATAATCACCTTCGGACCTTTTGTCTGGATGACAACTTCGCCAACCACTTTCGCGCCTTCCACAAAAGGTTTCCCGATTTTAACACTGTTATCGTCAGAAACCATCAGAACTTCATCAAAAACAACCTCGGTTCCCTTGTCACCCGCCAGTTTTTCAACCAGCAGGACATCGCCTTCACTGACCTTGTGTTGTTTTGCTCCCGTTTTTATGATTGCGTACATATACTTATCCTCGATTAACGTTAAGATTGGAGCTTATAGACAAATTATGCCTGTTTGTCAATGAATTTTAGTTATCT
>JAGFXG010000043.1 GCA_017860985.1 Deltaproteobacteria bacterium | reverse complement strand
GAGATCTGTTTTGCCAGAAGGACCTTCACTGCGTAATACCCGCTTTCGGCGCCGTCATCTTTCATGGAACTTCCGCCCAGAGCAAAAACGGCCAGGCAGGCAAGTTTTGTTTCGATCATCTGTAGGTTTTCCCCCTCGCTTCTGGCAATATCGGCTATGGAACGAAACATGATAACCGTTGTGGCCGGCAATTCAACGGCCAGCGCGGGCAGACCGAAGGCACCTCCCACACCCCCGGACGCGGCAACAAGAATTTTATGGAGAACATCGTTTGACGATTTCCTCTCGGAATGGTTGATCGTTTTGATTGCGACGTCGAGTGCATGCCGCAGCGACTTTTGTGTAACGCCCTGGATGGCGTCGGACCATTTCGCAGGCAGGTACCCGAAGGCCTTTTCAAAGGGCATTCCAATAACGTTGGTGAGTTTGGCCGCGAGTCCCGGATTTTCCAAAAGGTCTCTGGCGTATTGCAGTCGTTTGAAGTCTTCTGAATTCATGGCCGTTGCTTATCCTTAAAAACTGTGTACTGTCCATGAAACGGGCAATCATCATCTATTTTTACCCTATCGCCCAATGTTGTTTTGTTCAAGGATATTTTAAGGGCAATCTTCATAAAAACGGGGATGCCGGAAGCCATTTTTCCTGACCGATTTCTTCCAAACAAGGATTAACTCTCGGGTTGTAAAAAAAACAGAAATGTGCGACATTCTCTCATAACGATTGAAGTATTGTTTGCTGCCGAATGCCGGGCGTACAGATGGAAGTGACGGATTGTATACGATTGCCTCCAGAGAAACCGGTTTACGCGTCTTAAATTATTCAACTGCCTTTCTACTGACTGATCGAGATGAATTGTGACGGCAATCTTTCCGTGATTGCGGCGGCACATGGAATAATTATTTTTGGGGGAAAATTGCAATGAGAATAGCTGTTTTAACAGGCGGCGGCGATTGTCCGGGACTCAATGGTGCGATTAAATGGGTGACCAAAACGGCACTTGATCCTGTTTTGGAGAAGAAGCGGTCCGTGAAATTCGATGTCATTGGCATTAAAGACGGGTGGAGAGGCCTGGTGGAAGTCGATCCTGCAAGACTTGACGAGGAGATCGTACGCACCTGGGACCGCTATGGAGGGACAAATCTTGGCACATCGCGGACCAACCCGTTCAATCCCAAAAAGGACACATCCGAAAAAGTAATGGAGAACATCGCGAAACTCGGCATTGATGTCATTGTGGCTATAGGCGGAGAGGATACCCTTGGTGTTGCGTCCAAGCTTTACAGACGGGGCGTCAAGGTTGTCGGCATCCCCAAGACAATCGACGGTGATCTGGTGGGCACCGATTATTCCCTGGGCTTTGATTCGGCAGTGAATGTCATTATGGAAGAAATCGACCGTCTCCGGACGACGGCCGGTTCCCACAACCGTATCTTTGTGGTGGAAACCATGGGCCGTCATGCGGGCTGGCTTGCCCTGCACGGCGGTGAATGCAGCGGTGCTTACATTATCCTGATTCCCGAACACTCCTTTGACATGCAGCGGGTTTGCGCGCTCCTCGAAGAGCGCCGGGGTCGGGAGATTCAGTACAGCATTATTGTTGTTTCCGAAGGGGCGACGATGACCGTCCATCAGGAATTCTGCAAGGACGATAAAGTGGATGAGTTCGGACACAGGTCGCTGGGGGGGATTGCCGCCTACATCGCACAGGCAATCGAGGGCAAAACGGGATTTGAAACCCGCTATGTCGTCTTGAGCCACCTTCAGCGGGGAGGAGCACCGTCCGCCCGGGACCGCCTCATGGCGAGGTGGTTCGGTATTGCGGCCGTGGACATGATCGTCAGTGAGGATTTCGGCAGGATGGTGAGCTATCGCCATGGTGAGATGACATCCGTGCCTATGAAAGATGTCACCGATCACTTGAATCTCATTGATTTGGACAAGTATTACGATACGGAACGTTATAACGGCAAGCGGTCAATTCTCTAAAAAACATCCGGCAATAAACTTCTGCCCGGCCATAATGTTTTAATCTGCTGTTCAATAGGAGGCGGACATTGAACCTGATTTACAAGACAGCATCAGATATGCTCTTGCTGGTGAAGTCGCGCCTTTCGAAAAGAAAGCTCAGAAAAAAATACACCCGGGACGAGTTGCCCCTCAGGTCGGAGTTATTCAATTCCGATCAGATGAAGCAGTATGGCAAAAACCTGGCCGGCCTTCATCAGTTAACCGGGAAGAAAGCCACTGAGAGGCTTCTGGAGCGGCTTCATGAAAACGAAGAAGTGCTGATTGAAACCACCCGGCAGTTAACCGCCGTGGTCAAGGAAAACAATCCCATCGCACCGGCGGAGGAATGGCTTCTCGATAATTTTTATTTAATTGAAGAAAATGTCCGTACCGCCAAGCGTCACCTGTCCCGCGGATTCAGCCGGGGGCTGCCCTGGCTGGCATCCGGTCCTTCCGCCGGACTTCCCAGGGCCTATGACATCGCGCAGGAAATCATTTCTCACGGTGACGGCAGGGTGGATCTGGAAAATCTTGTCAGTTTTGTTACCGCCTACCAGTCGGTTTCGTGTCTGAAACTGGGTGAGCTGTGGGCCATTCCGATTATGCTGCGTCTGGCGCTGATTGAAAATCTCCGTCGCATCGGAACGCGCATCATTGCTGATGTTGCCGACCGGGCCCGTGCCAATTACTGGGCGGATCAGATGGTAGATGTGGCGGCAAGGGATCCCAAAAGCCTCGTCCTGACGATTGCGGATATGGCCCGGTCTGATCCGCCGCTTTTAAGCTCTTTTGTCGCGGAATTCGCGCGTCGCCTGCAGGGCAAGAGTCCGGCGCTGGCCCTGCCGCTGAGCTGGATTGAGCAGCGGCTTTCCGAATCCCATTTAACCATAGAACAGATGATTCAGGCAGGAAATCAGCAACTGGCGGCTGATCAGGCCTCAGTCAGCAACAGCATCGGTTCTCTCCGGTTTCTGACAACGATGGACTGGCGTGAATTTGTCGAGACCATGAGTGTGGTCGAAAAAGTGCTGCGTGAAGATCCCAGCGACGTCTATATCCGCATGGATTTTGCCACACGTGATCACTACCGTCACGTTGTGGAAAAAATCGCAAAAACCGTCAAAAGGACGTTTGGCCGGGTTCCCCTGCTGCTCTACCTGGGTAGCATTATCCTGATTACCCTGTTGCTGTCAGGATACCTGTTGATCATGGTTCACGAAGGCGGGTTGCCAAGCTGGGTCATGCTGCCGGCTGCAGCGGTTTTGGTTCTGGGCGCAAGCTCCCTGGGCGTATCACTGACCAATTGGCTGACCACGCTGTTTGCGAGTCCGCGCCCTCTGCCGCGTATGGATTTTTCCATGGAAATACCGCCGGAAGCCAGTACGCTGGTGGTCATCCCCACCATGCTGAGTGATGTTCAGTGCGCGGAAGATCTGCTCGAAGCTCTGGAAATCCGATTTCTGACAAACCGGGCGAATAACCTGCACTTCGGTTTACTTACTGATTTTTGCGACGCCCCCTGCGAAATAATGCCTGAAGATGACGAGATATTACGAGTGGCTGAAAAGGGAATCAAGGAACTCCACGAGAAATACAGAGGCATCAAGGGAGGATCTTTTTACCTTTTTCACCGTCCGCGCCTCTGGAACCCGGAAGAAGAAGTATGGATGGGTTATGAGCGCAAACGCGGTAAACTGTCCGAACTGAATGCTTTTCTGCGGGACGGCGCGAGAGATCGTTTTTCAAAGATTGTTGGGGCCACAGAATTATTATCCAACGTAAAGTATGTCATTACCCTGGATACGGACACACAGCTGCCTCGCGATGCCGCAGAAAAATTTATCGGGACGATGGCTCATCCGCTGAACCACCCCTGTTTTGACGAATCAAAAAAAATTGTTCGCGCAGGCTACGGTATTCTTCAGCCGCGCCTGACGGAGAGTTTGTCCGGTGCAAGACAGACCCGGTATTCGCGATTATGGGGAGACCAGACGGGGATTGATCCCTACACGCGTATGGTCTCCGATGTTTATCAGGATATTTTCGGTGAAGGATCCTATGTCGGCAAGGGCATCTATGATGTTGATGCGTTTGAAAAAGCGCTGCACAACCGTCTTCCCGAAAACCGGATACTGAGCCATGACCTGATCGAGGGTTGTCATGCGCGCAGCGGCCTTATTTCCGATGTGGAATTGTTTGAAGAATATCCGGCCTCATACCAGGTGGATGTAAAACGGAGGCACCGCTGGATTCGAGGGGACTGGCAAATTGCCGGCTGGATTAGATCAAGGGTCCCTGTTCTGGGCGGTGCGTATAAGGTCAATGCCATTTCAAAACTCTCCCAGTGGAAAATATTTGACAACCTTCGCCGCAGTCTCGTCCCCGCCGCGCTGACGGTCATGATGATTGCCGGCTGGACGATGCTGCCGCAAACCTGGCTCTGGACGCTTTTGGTGGCCTGTATTTTGTTTATTCCATCTGCAAGCGCCTTAACCCTGGATCTCTTTCGCAAGCCGGGAGACGTATTGCTGCGCGATCACATGGCCTATATGCTGCGTCAGTCCAAGCGGCACATTTTTCAAATTGCGTTTACAATCGTCTGCCTGCCTTACGAAGCTTGTTACAGCCTCGACGCAATTATGCGTACTTTGTGGCGGATGCTGATTTCGCACAAACGGCTGCTGGAATGGAACCCGTTCCATAATCACATTCATCATGAACGGAATGGTCTTGCCGAATCCATCAGAACCATGTGGATATCCCCCTTTCTGTCCATGTCGGTGCTTGCTTATCTGATTTGGTCGGCAAGGCCCGGGGCGTTTTGCGCTGCCTTTCCCGTTCTTGTTTTGTGGTTTCTTTCTCCCGCGATTGCGTGGTGGGTCAGCCGGCCCGCTGTTAAAGAAGGAATTACGCTGAAAGATGAACAGACTGTCTTTTTAAGAAAAGCGGCCCGTCGAACCTGGGCGTATTTCGAAACGTTTGTTACAGCGGGAGACAACTGGCTTCCTCCGGACAACTATCAGGAGCATCCGGGCGCCGTGATTGCGCATCGCACGTCACCGACAAATATCGGTCTGTCCCTGCTGGCGAATCTCACCGCCAGCGACTTTCATTATATAACGCCGGGTAAATTCGTCAGGCGCACAGACAATACCCTGGACACGATGGGGAAAATGGACCGTTTCCGGGGCCACTTCTACAACTGGTATGATACGCAAACTCTCAATATCCTGCCGCCGCATTACATATCAACGGTGGACAGCGGGAATCTGTGCGGTTATCTTCTGATATTGAAAAGGGGGCTCCAGGAACTTTCCGAAAAGAAAATATTGGGGGACGGTTTACTCACGGGCATTACCGACACCTGCAACGTTTTTCAAGACGTTGCCGAAAAAATGTCTAAAAAGGAACTCGACGTATTTAAAAACCTGCTGGGAAAACCCGTCAGTTTTCAACAAGTGACAGCGAATGAATGGTGGCGATTTCTGGACGGCCTTACGAAATCAGCGTCGGACCTTGCCGCAACCTTTGAGGGCGACACGCAAAGCCAGGCCTACCGGTGGGCGCAGGCCCTCGTCAGCCAATGCCGGGATGCGGCAGACGAATTGGTGGCGCTGTGCCCCTGGGTGACGCTGGATATCCCTTCGGACAGGTGCGGGAGCCTTGTCGAAGAAATCGGGATTCCCACATTGCAGGAAACGGCAGACCTGCCCGCCAGATGGCTCTCCGCTTTCAATGAAAAAATCGGGTCCATCGCCGACGACAGAGAACGAGCATGGTGTGCCGAGTTTACCCGCAAGATTTCGGAAGGAAGCGTCCGGGCAAAGGAAAGACTGAATGTTATCAATAACCTGATTAAAAAAACAGGGGAACTTACCGACATGGACTACAGCTTCCTCTACGATAAAGGACGTCAGTTGCTGACGATCGGGTATAGCGTTGGTGAGCGCCGCCGGGATACAAGCTATTATGATCTGCTTGCATCCGAAGCCAGATTTTGCAGCTTTGTCGCCATCGCGCAGGGTCAGCTGCCGAAAGAAAACTGGTTTGCCCTCGGACGCATGCTTACGAATCCCGGAGGCGAGCCGGTTCTGCTGGCCTGGGACGGATCGATGTTTGAGTACCTGATGCCGCTTCTGGTCATGCCGAATTACGAAAATACACTGCTGGATCAAACCTATAAGGCGGCGGTAAAAAGCCAGATCGTATATGGCGAAAAAAGGGGTATCCCCTGGGGGATTTCGGAATCCGGTTATAATAACATCGATGTTCATCTGAATTACCAGTACCGTGCCTTCGGAGTTCCCGGCCTGGGGCTCAAGCGCGGACTGGCTGACGACCTGGTTGTGGCGCCCTATGCGTCAGCACTGGCGCTGATGGTCGCACCCCGGGAAGCCTGCGAAAATCTCCAACGGCTGCATGAAAAGGGCATGACGGGTGCGTACGGCTTTTACGAAGCACTGGATTACACGGCTTCGCGTTTGCAAAGCGGCCAGACAAGTGTCGCTGTCCGATCGTTTATGGCGCATCATCAGGGGATGACTCTGCTGGCCATGGCCCATGTCCTGCTGAATTGTCCGATGCAGAAACGCTTCGAATCCGAACCGATGTTCCAGTCGACGGCACTTTTACTGCAGGAACGCATTCCCAAAGCAGTGTCCTTCTACAAGCAGATTGCCGAGGATATTAACATACGGAAATCGTCCAGTCCCCAGAAGATTCCGGCGCGTATCTATAGAACTCCCGATACGCCGCTGCCGGAGGTGCAATTGCTGTCTAACGGCAGATACCATGTAATGGTGAATCAGGCCGGCGGCGGATACAGCAGGTGGAAAGACCTTGCGGTGACGCGCTGGCGGGAAGACGCAACAAGCGATCCCTGGGGCATGTTCTGCTATATACGTGATATCTCAACAGGGGATTACTGGTCTACCGCCTATCAGCCCACGCTGAAACAGCCTGACCGTTACGAGGCTATTTTCTCCGATTCAAAAGTCGAGTTTCGCAGGCGCGATGACGATATCAACACATACACCCAGATTGCCGTTTCGCCTGAAGATGATATCGAGCTGAGACGCATCCGCATTACCAATCGTTCCAGGAAACGCCGGGAATTGGATGTCACCAGTTACGCGGAAATTGTTATGGCTCAACCCGCCGCCGATGAAATTCACCCGGCTTTCAGCAACCTTTTTGTTCAGACGGAAATTATCCCGAAATACCAGACGATTCTCAGCACGCGAAGACCGCGTTCCAAGAACGATCCCGCTTACTGGAACTTTCATTTAATGGCATTGCAGGGCAAAGACAGCGGGGAGGCGTCTTATGAAACGGACCGTTTGAAGTTTGTCGGCCGCGGTAACACGTTATCCCACCCTCAGGCCATGAAAATGTCGGTCGATGGTTCGAATGCGCTTTCGGGCACGGAAGGCTCCGTTCTGGACCCTGTTGTTTCGATACGCTGCATGATCAGGCTTGCTCCGGGAGAATCCGCTACGGTGGATATTGTTTCCGGCATGGCCGAAACCCGTGGCAAAGCACTCGGTCTGGTTGAGAAATACCGCGACCGACGCCTGGCCGACCGCGTCTTCAATCTGGCCTGGACACACAGCCAGCTCACCCTGCGGCAAATCAACGCCACCCAGGCGGACGCCCAGTTGTACGGACGTCTGGCCGGTTCCGTGGTTTATGCCAATGCCTCACTTCGCACGGATCCGAAGATTATTGTCAAAAACCATCGCGGACAATCCGGCTTGTGGGGGTATGCCATTTCCGGCGATCTGCCGATCGTGCTGCTCCAGATCGGCGATCATGCCAACATTGAACTGGCCCGCCAGCTCCAGCAGGCCCATGCCTACTGGCGTTTAAAAGGGCTGGCGGTGGATCTGATTATCTGGAATGAAGACAATGCCATCTACCGGCAATCGCTGCATGACCAGATTGTGGGATTAATTGCCACCAGCATGGAAACCAGGATTGCGGATAAACCGGGCGGCATCTTTGTCAGATCGGGAGACCAGATATCCAACGAAGACCGTATTCTCATGCAGACGGTTGCCCGTGTGATCATCAGGGACGACATGGGAACGCTGGAGGAACAGCTCAACCGCCGTCAAATCGAGGCGATATCTGTGCCGCCTATGAAACCGCTAAAAAGTCCGGGCGAGAAAAGCAGCACAGAAGAGCCGCTGTCTTATCCCGGCTTGATTTTTGACAATGGTCTCGGCGGATTTACCCCGGACGGCCGTGAATATGTGATCATTACAAAACCGGGCCGGAATACACCGATGCCCTGGGTAAACGTGATCGCGAACCCGCATTTTGGATCCATCGTTTCCGAGAGCGGATCCGCCTGTACCTGGAGCGAAAATGCCCATGAGTACCGTCTTACCCCGTGGAATAATGATCCGGTAAGCGATACGAGTGGTGAAGCGTTTTACATCCGGGATGAAGAAACGGGACATGTCTGGTCTCCCACTCCCCTGCCGGTCCAGTCAGCGGCGCCTTATATCTGCCGGCATGGTTTCGGATACAGTGTTTTCGAGCATACGGAAGACGGCATCCACTCGGAGCTGTGGGTTTATGTGTCCATCAGCGCGCCGGTCAAATTCATGGTTTTAAAATTTCGCAATGAATCAGGACGCAATCGTGCACTGTCCGTGACCGGTTATCTGGAATGGGTCCTGGGTGATTTGCGGTCGAAAACAATGATGCACGTAACAACCGACGTGGACAAGGGCAGCGGGGCGCTTTTTACCAGAAATCAATACAACACGGACTTTGCCGATCGGGTTGTTTTCTTTGACGTGGATGATCCTACGCGGACCATTACCGGGGACCGGAGCGAATTTATCGGACGTAATCGCGAAATGTCGGCGCCGGCGGCTATGACGCGTTCACACCTGTCGGGCAGAGTCGGCGCAGGACTGGATCCCTGCGGCGCCATTCAGGTGACCTTCGGATTAAACAAAGGACAGGAACGTGAAGTCATTTTCCGGCTGGGTGTCACCGGGAGACGGGGTGCCGACGATGCCAGCAATATGGTGCGCGGTTTACGGGGGTCCACGGTCGCAAAAAATGAACTGGAAGCAGTGCAGCGTTATTGGCAGAAAACTCTGGGCACGATACAGATAGAAACACCGGATCCTTCTCTTGATATCTTGACGAATGGCTGGCTTTTGTACCAGACCCTGTCCTGCCGGCTCTGGGCGCGTAACGGCTACTATCAGTCCGGCGGCGCCTTTGGTTTCCGCGACCAGCTGCAGGACGTCATGGCGCTCGTTTACGCCCGCCCGGCGCTTGTCCGGCAGCACCTGCTTTTGTGTGCCGGGCGTCAATTCCCGGAAGGGGATGTTCAGCACTGGTGGCATCCGCCGACCGGCCGTGGTGTGCGCACGCAATGCTCCGATGATTACCTGTGGCTGCCTTTGGCAACAGCCCGGTACGTTGATTTTACAGGCGATACGGAGGTGCTGCGGGAAATGATCAGCTTCCTTGAGGGGCGGCAGGTCCGCGAAGAAGAGGATTCCTATTATGATCTGCCGGGTGTTCTTGATGAAAAAAGCAGCCTGTACGACCACTGCATGCGGGCCGTTCAGAGAGGCCTGCGATTTGGCAGTCATGGTCTGCCGCTGATGGGCACGGGTGATTGGAACGACGGCATGAATAAAGTTGGTGAAAAGGGGTCGGGCGAAAGCATCTGGCTGGGGTTTTTCCTGTATGAAGTCCTTGTCAGGTTTGCCGGAATTGCCAGAATGCAGGGAGATGGCGTGTTTGCCGATTTATGCAGAAAAGAGGCGGCAACGTTAAAAGAAAACATTGAACGAAGCGGATGGGACGGAAACTGGTACCGCCGCGCTTACTGCGATGATGGTTCCATGCTGGGGTCCAGCAGCAATACAGAGTGCCGCATTGATTCGATTGCCCAAAGCTGGTCAGCTCTGTCCGGTGCAGGAGATGCGGAAAGAGTCCGCCAGGCCATGGATGCGGTTGATGATATGCTTGTGAATCGGGATAAAAAACTGGTTCAGCTGCTTGATCCGCCGTTTGACAAATCAGAAATAGAACCGGGATACATTAAAGGTTATGTGCCGGGTGTGAGAGAAAACGGCGGGCAGTATACGCATGCGGCAATCTGGGCGGCCATGGCTTTCGCCGCGCTGGGTGACCGGGTTCGCGCCTGGGCCGTTATGGACATCATCAACCCGATCAATCATGCCGGGTCCCCGGAAGAAGTGGATGTCTATAAGGTTGAGCCGTATGTTGTCGCATCGGATGTTTATGCTTCACCGCCGCATGTCGGGCGCGGCGGATGGACATGGCTTTCCGGTTCCGCCGCCTGGATGTACCGGTTGATCGTGGAATCCCTGCTGGGCCTGTCGATTCAAAACGGCAAAATCAGTTTTTCTCCGTGTCTGCCGGCTGACTGGAAGGAAATCAGGATTCATTACCATTACGGGGAAACACTCTATCATATTGTTGTGCGCCAGCATGATTCAGAAACGGATCAGCCGGGACTTACTCTGGACGGCTTGGTCGTGTCCGGTCCGGAAATCGTTCTGTCTGACGATCATCAGGAGCATACCATCGAGGTTACTGTATTGCTTCCGGCGCCTACAGCTCAACCTCCCGGACAATTGCGGTCTTAATCAGGGTGATGAGCTCCTGAAACACCGGAAGAACATCCTTGCGGAATCTTCCTGCTACGCAAACGTTCATGATGTCATCGCCGACTTGCAATGTCCCTTCGTTGATCCAGACGCGTATATCCACAATGCCCTCCGTGCCCTTAAAACGGCGCACGGCTTGATCAAGCGCGGGACGATCATAGGAAAGCTTCATTGCTCCGACCGGTCTGTCTTCATGTCCGGCTCATAACGGTTGGCGTCCGCGTCGCCGTTGTTCCAGGTTCCGATGATCTGACCGTCAAGTGCGATAGGTACGACGGCAACGGACCGGATAAAATATTTTCTGCTGCGGGGAAGTAGCCTGTAAAAAGACTGCAAATCCTGATTGGCCAAAACGGGCTTCATGCCGCGGGTAAGTATTTTGTCAATCAATTCTTTTGAGACAACAGACAGCCTGCTTTCCAGTCTTTCCGACATTTTGATTTCGCCCAGGACCGGCGCGGCTGTTTGATGATCAATCAGCGTCAGCCATACAAAGGGGATGGTAAACTCATT
>JAGFXG010000309.1 GCA_017860985.1 Deltaproteobacteria bacterium | reverse complement strand
GCCGCTGTTGCTCCCTTCATTGCTCAAAATCTGGGTTACCCCTATTCGATACCGGAACACTCGGAAGTATCCAACGCTCTGGGAGTGGCTCTTGCCAGAACAACCGCTGAAATAACGATCCTCGCGGATACGGAAAGAAAAGAACTCATTGTCTGCGAACAGGGATGTGTGGAAAGCATTCCCCGCAATTTTTCTCTGGAGGACGCCATTGAGACCGGTAAAGAAATCCTGCGGGAAAAAGCCATATGCATGGGCGCCAGACCGGAAGACATCATCATGGAAGTAACCGAATCGCAGCAATTTAACATGATTCGAGACTTTTACACGACGGGGAAAAATATCCGCGTTAAGGTTCAGATCAAACCCGGACTGATTTCTTCCGGCCAGGAAAGGTAAAAACATGCCCGCAAAAGAAAAGAAAACAGGTCTCATTTTTTTCCCGGCATTTGACTGGGCCATATCCCCCAATCACCCCGAACGGGAGGAGAGGCTGCTTTATACACAGGATCAGGTTTTCGAAGAAGGCCTGCTGGATTTCCCGAATATTCTGGAGTACAAACCGGGCATCGCCACGTATGCCGATATCAACCGCTGCCATATTTGCGTTCCCAACCCGCAAAACCTGACAACAAACTCCCACCTCATTTCCGCCGGCGGCGCAATCACCGCCGCGCAAAAAGTATTGAGCGGCGAAGTTGACAACGCCTTTGCCCTGGTGAGACCGCCGGGACATCATTCCATGCTGGTCGCCCACGGTGCGCGCGGCTTCTGCAACATCAACATTGAAGCCGTGATGATCGAATATATCCGGCATACGTTCGGCGTCAGGCGGATTGCCGTCGTGGACACGGATTGCCATCACGGTGACGGGACGCAGGATATCTACTGGAACGATCCGGATGTCCTGTGCATCTCCATGCATCAGGACGGTCGAACGCTTTACCCCGGGACAGGTTTCATTGATGACTTCGGCGGTCCCAATGCGCTGGGCGCGACCATTAACATCCCCCTGCCCCCGCGGACGTCTGACGAAGGTTTCCTATTCGTACTTGACAACGCCATTCTTCCAATGCTGGATGAATTCAAGCCGGAAATCATCATTAACTCGGCGGGACAGGACAATCACTACAGCGACCCGATCACGAATATGAATTTCAGCGCCCAGGGCTACGCGCTGTTAAATGAAAAACTTTCTCCTGATATTGCCGTCCTGGAGGGTGGATACTCCATTGAAAAAGCACTCCCCTATGTCAATGTCGGCATCATCCTCGCCATGGCCGGACTGGACTACAGCCAGGTGCGGGAACCGGATTACGATGCCCAGCAAATCCGCCAGTCACCGGAAGTCACCAGGCTCATTGAAAATGAAGTGAAGAATTTGATGACGCTGTGGAAGAAAAAGAAAAACCTGAAAAAACAGATCACCGGATCCGCCGCGTATATACGCCGCGAAAAAAATATTTATTACGACACCGATGATATTACAGAGAGGCAGATCGAGACTGTCCGCGTTTGCAACGACTGCGGCGGGGTAGTCATGATCGAATCAGCGGCGGACACTGGTAAAAAGATCTACGCCGTGATTCTTCCTAATTCCTGCTGTCCGGAATGCCGCGAAAGCGGGGAGGCTTTTTTCAACCGTATCAATGGATCGCAATATAACCATATTTATTTTCAGGACCGGCAAAAAGACGTCTTCATCGTGAAATGAATCCCATGGATACTCCAGATAAAGAACTGCAGGATCTGATCTCCCTGATTCGAAAACTGCGCGCTCCGGACGGCTGCCCCTGGGACCGGAAACAGACCAGGCAGGATATCGGCAAATATCTGCTGGACGAGGCCTACGAAGTGCTCGATGCGCTTGCCGAAGACAATCCCCGGCATCTTCGGGAGGAACTGGGAGATCTGCTTTTCCAGATCCTGTTTATTTCTGAAATCGCGTCCGAGGCCGGGGATTTTTCGCTGGCTGATGTCATGAAGGACATTCAGGAAAAAATGATCCGGCGTCATCCGCATGTTTTCGGCGACGTTAAGGTCAATTCCGTCCAGGACGTGAAAGACAACTGGCAGGAAATCAAAAAGGGGGAACGCAGCGGTGCGGCTGCGGAAAATCATCCTTTGGAAGGAACTCCGCGCTCGATGCCCGCATTGAAACGGGCGCAGAAGATCACAGTGGCGGCAGCACGGCACGGCTTCGACTGGTTAAACACGGACGATGTCCTGAAAAAACTGCAGGAAGAGCTTGCAGAACTGGATGCGGCACGAAAAAGCGGTAATGCTGAACTAATTGAAGAAGAAACCGGCGACATCTTTTTCACCCTGGTAAATTTAAGCCGCTTTCTTTCCGTAGACGCGGAAAACGCACTCACGGGCACCATTGATAAATTTCTCCGGCGCTTCGCCTACATCAATCAGCGGCTCTTGGCAGACGGCAAATCGATTGACGACGCAACGCTCTCCGAAATGGACAAACTCTGGGACGAAGCGAAAGAAAAGAGGATTTGATCCCTTGGATTACTTTCTTTGTGTAATGGGCATGGTTTTTATCGTGGAAGGACTTCCCTATCTGGTTTTCCCGGAAAAGTTCTTATTCTGATTACTTAAATAAATTATCATTTTTTGCCGGGAAAAACCATGAAGCTTGAAGATTTTTCATATTTTCTGCCTGATGATCTCATTGCGCAACACCCGCGGCCGCAGAGAGATGCTTCCCGCATGATGATGCTTCACCGCCGGGACAATACCATCAAGGATCTCCAATTTTCTTCCCTGCCGGACTGTCTGCAAAAAGGCGACGTACTCGTCATCAATGACTCCCGCGTCATTCCGGCCAGAATTTACGGCAAAAAATCCACAGGGGCCATTCTTGAGATACTGCTTCTCACCTGCAAAGAGAAAAAAGACGGTTCCGAATTGTGGGAAGTGCTGGCGCGTCCCGGAAAAAGGATCAACGAAAATGATGTGATTGATCTTGGCCATTCCTGCGAAGCCAGGGTTACTGCAAGAATGTCAGATAAGAAATGGCTGATGGCTTTTAAAGCTCAGGACGGTTTTGAAAACTACCTGCAACGTTTTGGACGCGCGCCCCTTCCACCCTACATTAAGCGGAAAAAGAGCACCGCACCGGACAATGGCAGCGACCGGGAACGTTACCAGACCATCTACGCAAAAACGGCCGGCTCTATTGCCGCACCGACAGCCGGCCTGCATTTTTCGGCGGAAGTCCTGGCGGCCCTGAAGTCCAAAGGCGTCGGGATAGCAGCCATAACGCTGCATGTCGGGATCGGTACCTTTTGGCCCATCGAAACAGAAATTATCGAAAATCACGTCATGCAGACGGAATATTTCGAAATCACGCCCGACGCGGCGGAAATCATCAACAATGCCAGAAGGGTCATTGCCGCAGGCACGACATCAACAAGAACCCTGGAGAGCGTGGCGGATAAAAACGGGTATATTACGCCGCAATCAGGCGAAACCCGCCTTTTTATCTACCCCGGTTACTCCTTTAAAAAAGTGAACGGCCTGCTGACCAACTTTCATCTGCCCAGATCATCCTTATTCCTGCTGGTCTGCGCTTTCGCCGGCCCGGATTTTGTAAAGACAGCCTATGCCAGGGCTGTTGAAAACCGTTATTTATTTTATAGTTACGGCGACTGTATGCTGATTTTATAGGACAGGCACCATGCCTTTTTCATTTGAACTGATAAAGAAAGACCCAGATACCGGGGCACCGTCAAATCGCTACGCCCCGAGGACATCGTAAAGTGCGGCGCTCAAATCATCCTGGGCAACACGTATCATCTGTACCTGCGTCCCGGTCATGAAACCGTTCGCAAGCTGGGTGGTCTGCACACCTTCATGAACTGGCCGGGACCGATTCTCACGGACAGCGGAGGATTCCAGGTTTATTCCCTAAGCGCGCTGCGCAAAATTGGGCCGGACGGGGTCATGTTCCAGTCCCATATTGACGGGTCCAGGCACTTCCTCACGCCGCATAAAGCCATAGAAATACAGGAAGCACTGGGGTCGGATATCATGATGTCCCTCGACG
>JAGFXG010000308.1 GCA_017860985.1 Deltaproteobacteria bacterium | reverse complement strand
GTGGTTGACATGGAAGAGATCATCCGCAAGTCCCTGACGGAAAAACGCATCGCCTTTGACGGCATACGATGTCTGGCTACACCGCGTCGTCTTGTCCTCCACATAGCGGATCTTGCCGGAATACAGGATGACCAGACTCTCGAAAAGCTGGGCCCCGCCAAAAAGGCCGCCTTTGATGAAAACGGCCAGCCGACAAAAGCCGCCCTGGGATTTGCCAGGGGACAGGGGATGGAAGTCTCCCAGTTGGCAACCATCACTACTGAAAAAGGCGAATACCTCGGCGCCCGCAAAACCATCCCCGGGCAGCCGACAGCAGAACTGCTTCCCGGAATCCTCAAGGAGTTCATGCTTGCCATTCCCTTCCGGAAATCCATGCGCTGGGCAAACTACGATTTACGTTTTGCGCGTCCGGTTCACTGGATTCTTGCGTTATATGGAGGAAATGTAATCTCCATGAAGATTGAAGACATCGAAAGCGGCAACACATCTTATGGACATCGCTTCATGAGCCCGAACCCGTTTACGGTTACGGGGTTTGAAGATTACCTGTGCAAAACCAGAGAGAATTTCGTTATAGCCGATCCCGGGGAACGGAAAAGATTGATCCTGGAGGAGGCCCGGAAGGCGGCGGCTGAAGTCGGCGGGGAACTGTTTTATACCGACGACCTGCTGGAGACGATCAGCTTCATTGTGGAGTATCCGGTGATTGTGCGGGGTGGTTTTGATGAAGCCTATTTGGAAATTCCCAAGGATGTTTTGACAACCACCATGATCTCCCACCAGAAATATTTCCCCGTCATCAATAACGAAGGGAAACTTTTGCCGTACTTCATCGCCGTAAGCAATACCAGGCCCCGCGACATTTCCGTCGTGGCCAAAGGCAATGAAAGAGTGCTGCGAGCGCGCCTTGCCGACGCATCATTTTTCTTTGAAGAAGACAAAAAAGTCTCCCTTGAAAATCGTGTGGAATCTCTCAAAAAGGTGGTCTTTCATACGCTTTTGGGAACATCCCATAAAAAGGTCATGCGTTTCCGGAAACTCGCCGTCAAGATCGCATCAAAAGTCAAACCTTCCGTAAAGAAAAATGTGGACCGCGCAGCGCTTCTGGCCAAGGCCGATCTGGAGTCGCTCATGGTGGGCGAGTTCTCGGAACTTCAGGGCATCATGGGCCGTGAATACGCCCTATTAGCAGGCGAAAAACCGGAGATTGCCAGCGCCATCTATGAACACTACCTGCCCATTGTTGCCGGCGGAGACCTGCCTCAAACCGATGAAGGGGCAATCGTCGGTATTGCCGATAAAATTGACACGATTGTCGGGTTCTTTGCCGTGGGCATGCCGCCCACGGGAACAGCGGATCCCTACGCGCTGCGCCGCCAGGCTCTTGGCGTAATTAATATTGTGTTATCAAAAGGTTATGCTTTGAGCCTGCATTCCTTGATAGATGAAAGCATAGCGTCGCTAAAAGATGTCCTGAAAAAACCTGCCGAAGAAATCAAGAACGACGTTCTGGAATTCTTCAAGGGACGCCTTCAAAATCAGCTGATCAGTCAGGGCTATTCTTATGATACGGTGGACGCTGTTCTTTCAACGGATATCGATGATTTTGTCCAGGTTATTGAAAAAATTAAAGCCCTGCAGTCCTTCCGGCAAAATCCGGAATTTGAACCCATTTCCATTGCTTTCAAAAGGGTGGATAACATTTTAAAAGATTTCCGCGATGGCCAGGTGGATGTCAACCTGCTTGTTCATGAGGCTGAAATTAAACTGTTTTCATCATTTGACAGTATCAAAACGCGTGTGGAAAAAGCTGTTGCAGAAAAAGACTTTCATGCCGCATTGAATAAACTTGCCGCTTTGCGCCCTCCCGTGGATACTTTTTTTGATCATGTCATGGTTATGGACAAAGATGAAAAGATCCGCTTCAATCGTTTGTCCCTTCTGTCAGAGATATCCGCTCTGTTTCACAAAATCGCCGATTTTTCAAAAATTGTGACAGCCGGCTGATTGAAGGAGGTGCGGGATATGCAATTCCTCTATTTTAAGGAACTTGTCCCTGACAATCAGTTTCATTGACATTCATTCCGGCGCTTGCTAAAATAACAATCTGCTATGCTGCACAAAAGCAGATAGGGAGAAGTTTTTCGATGAGCTTTCAGCCTGAACCCGATCCAACTGTCTTCGTGGATGAGAAACTGCGGATACGAAAAAGTCTGCAGGAAATCAGCAACCGCATCCATGCCGCACAAAACATACCGCAAATCCTGATAGATCTGAAAGACGGCATCCTGAATCTGTTTAACGCCCAATCGATTACGATTTATGTCGTAGATCAGCTCCATAACGAAATCTACTCCATGTTTCTGGCCGGTTCCCAGCTCAAGGAAATCCGTGTACCCATCAACAGTCAGAGCATCGCGGGTTATGTGGCCAACACGTTTAATCTTGTCAACATCAGCGATGCTTATAATCAGGCCGAACTCAAAGCAATGGACTTTGACCTGGCTTTCGACGGAAGCTGGGATAAAAAATCCGGGTTCCGAACCAGACAGATTCTGGCTGTTCCCATATTCTACGAGGACCAGCTCATGGGAGTTATCCAGGTTCTCAACAGAAAATACGGTGAGGGCAAATTTACCGAAGACGAAGTCGGTCTTGCGGTTGAAATTGCCGAGGTTCTGGGCGTCGCCTTCTACAATCAGCGCCGTTTCGCACGCCGCCGTAAAACCCGTTTTGATTTTCTTATCACACGCGGTCTGCTGTCTGATGAAGAAATGGAAGCTGCGTGGGCGGGAGCCCGCGAGAGAAAAGAATCCATTGAATATTAT
>JAGFXG010000307.1 GCA_017860985.1 Deltaproteobacteria bacterium | reverse complement strand
GCTGCTTGCGGGACCGGCATTGTCGCTGCCCAGCATGATTGCTATCGCCAGCATTATGGGCGTCAAGAAAACTGCTGTTTACTGTGGTATTGTTGTGATCCTTTCGACGATTGCCGGCATGGGGTATGGAATGCTTATGAGTTAAGAACGGTGACCGGAAACACAATTGTTCACAGATGCACTGCTATGTATATTGCAGCGAAAATTTATTTTTGATTAATTGTTGAATGGATCATGACAGTATCGGTATGAGGCACATTCTTCCCCCTAAGGGCGGCGGAAGAATTCCCGCCGCCTTATGCATTCCCTTAAAATGATTTTTTTCACTCACCGGGTGCTGCATCGGTGCCTGAATTCAGATAAGCCGTGAATCAGGGTACGTATTTGAAGGACACTCTCAGTTTTACGCGGAATTCGACAACTTTATTTTTCTCGATTCTCATATCGAGTTCCTTGACTTCCGCAATCCGGATTTCCTTCAGGCTTTTTGCCGCTGTTTCTACGGCTTTTTTTGCCGCGTCTTCCCATGACTTTTCACTGCCGCCGATAATCTCGATAACTTTGTAAATGTTGCCCATCATCCTTCTCCTTTCTTTTTGTAGGTTGAAAGCATTTAAACGTCACACACCGGTTTCAGGGAGCCGGTAATAATGAATGGATAACGCCAACAGTCCTGCGAAACGATCAGTGCCGAAAAGTTTCTGCCCAAAGCAGTCGGCCTTTTCTATGCCGGCGTCTGGTGAAATGAAATAAAGTAATGAAAAAACAATATCGAGATCAGAAAATCTACTTATTAATCAGAGGATGCCGTGGGGCAGTAGAGGGAGACAGTGAAGGAGAAAACGAAGGAGTCACAAAAGTTAACCTGCTTCAGTGTGATTATACCTCTTTTTAAGGAGGCGTCAATCAGAGAGTGCATAAACTACTGTCTTTAAGGTGGTGAGGCTGGTGGACAAAAAAATTTTTCAAGCACCCTTTGTATTTTAGTAATGTGTAATGTATTCAATGTGTTGCAAGTGTGCCGTTTTGTTATATATCCAATGGCTTAATGCCCGCAGGAGGAACAGTTCGAAGAGGAACACGATGAGCATCCTGAACTTGAAGGCGAGCTTGTTGAGGCTGAACTGCCTGAACGCAGGGAGCCATATTTCCCCTTGCCGACTTTGGAAATCAATTTGCGTGTTTTTTTGGATTTGCATTTCGGACACACGGCGTTGGGTTTTTCGCTGAGACTCAGCGTTACAACTTCAAACTGCTTTCTGCATTTGTCGCATTCAAATTCGTAAATCGGCATATCTCTGCGTTCCTTGCTTTTTCTTTCAATCTAAAGATTAAGAAGGAAAATGTCAATACCTGTGGGGTGTTTCATCCGGAATAGTTTCTGAAATTGTTCATTGACATGCAGGAGTCTTCTTTCTATACTTCCGTGCGTCTCAATTGGTTTTTATCAACAGATCACCAGCTTTATTGAAAGGAAGTCATGATGCGAAAAGATAAATTAAAATCAATATATACAAAGTCAATCCATGCGGGAGAGGACCGGGCGCGCTACGCCGATTCCATCACCACGCCCATAGTTCAGTCATCCACCTATTCCTTTAAGGACAGCAGGGAAATTGAAGCCTATACCAAAAATGATAAAAAACGTTACGAATACGGAAGATACGGGAATCCTACGGAGAAGGTAGCGGAAAGACGTCTGGCGGAACTTGACGGCGCCGAAGAAGGTTTGATGTTTTCATCAGGCATGATGGCCATTACCACCACTATTCTGGCACTGGTTCAATCCGGTGACCATATTGTGATTACCGATGATTGCTACGGGAAAACGCTGGAATTCTGCCGGTCGTATCTCAAGCGGTTCGGCATAGAATGCACAATCGTGCCTTTTGGTGATTATGAATTAATGGATGCTTCCATCAAAAAGAATACACGGTTTATTTTTTCGGAATCTCCGACCAATCCTTATCTCAACGTTTTTGATATGGTGAAATTCAAACAAATCGGGGACAAGCACAAGGTTATCACGATTATCGATTCGACGTTTGCCACTCCGTTTAACCAGCGGCCGCTCGATTACGGTATAGACCTGGTGATCCACAGCGCAACAAAGTACCTTGCCGGTCACAATGATATTCTGGCTGGTGTGCTGCTGGGGAAAAAAGAGTTGGTCAGCAAGGTCCGTGAACTGCATAAATCAATGGGAGGGGTAATCGATCCCCACTGCTGTTATCTTCTTTTGCGAGGGTTGAAAACATTTCCACTCAGGGTGAAGGCGCAAAATGAAAGCTCCCTCAAAATAGCCGAGTATCTGGAAAGCCATCCGAAAATCGAAAAAGCGTATTATCCCTTCCTGAAAAGTCACGCCCATTATCAGATCGCCAAAGAGCAGATGAAAGGCGGCGGCGGGGTTGTCACGTTTACCATCAAGGGCGATCTGGACGCGGCAAAAAGATTCATGGATTCGCTTGAGATGATCTACATCGCACCCAGTCTGGGCGGTGTGGAGACGCTGATTACGCACCCCGCCACGGTGACGTATTACCGCTATACCCGTGAGCAGCGCTACGATCTTGGCATTGTGGATAATCTCTTCCGGCTGGCCGTAGGCGTTGAAGATGTTGAAGACATTATTGCCGACCTGGAAAGAGGATTTGCCAACGTTTAGGTGAGACCGATCTTTTATTTCCAGGCTTTGAACATGACGTACGGGCAGGTGGGGACTCGCCTGCAAACGACGTTGTGAAATCCGGAAACGTGAGCTCGCGGACGATATCGTCATGCAGCGCGGCGATAACACCGTATATCGCCCGGTTGTAAAGCGATCCCATTGCATCCCA
>JAGFXG010000306.1 GCA_017860985.1 Deltaproteobacteria bacterium | reverse complement strand
CAACTCCATAAAGCTCTCTCCATCAGGGGATAGGTATCTAAACAAATGCCAGCTCCTTCTCCCTTAAGGGAGAAGGCTGGGATGAGGGGGATATAAATAGATGTTTTTATTCTCCTCACCCCAACCCTCTTCAGCAGGAGAGGGAGTAAAATTGATCTGCAACTCATTGTATTAAAATATAAAAAATTTGTGTAGATACCCATGCCATCAGGGTAAAAGGGTTTTTACATCGACCGGCGGGTATTCGTTTTCAGATTGGCCCTTGGCTTTACCAAAAATTGTCATGCCGGCGACCCGGTAAAAATTATAATCGTGATATTTTCCGGTTCCATCAATTAATAGATGCTGCTTTTCATAAACCATGTTCTGCCGATCATATTCGCACATCTCAAAATCCGGCGTCAGCTGAATGGCGTTGGTTGGACAGGCTTCTTCACAAAATCCGCATAGTATGCAACGGGAAAAATTGATGCGGAAGAAATCGGGATACCAGCGTCCGTTCTCGTCCTCGGCTTTTTGCAAGGCGATGCAGTCCACTGGACAGACTACGGCGCATAGATTACAGGCAACGCAACGCTCTTCACCGTCCGGATCGCGGGTCAAAATGATACGTCCCCGATAACGGGGAAACAGCGCCGGTTTCTGCTCTGGGTATTCCACGGTATCCGGTTTGACGAAAGTATGCTTTAAAACTTCCCACAATGATCGCAGTTGACTTAGCATCGCTTTTTCCTTTTCCGATTTATATAGTTATGCATTTTTATTCAGGTGATTCCCAATAATGAATCCACCAAAAGAATAGTCCGCGAACGCCAAAAGTAGGCGCCTCGAAGCGACACAAAAAGCAAGAAAAAACCAACAACACAATTCGTACTTCAGATTTTTTCGTGCCTTTCGTGCCTTTCGTGATTTTCGTGGACCCTGTTTTTCTTTATGCAGGGTATATTCTTTACCGGACATCACCTTAATCGTGTAATGACAGCACGATCGCCCCGGTAACCAGCAGGTTCAATAGCCCTGCCGGCAATAGTACTTTCCAGCCGAAGGTCATCAGCTGATCGTAGCGCGGGCGTGGCAGCGCTCCGCGCAACAGAATGAAAAACATGATGCCAGCGGCAGTTTTCAGACAAAACCAGACCAGTGGCGGCAACCAGGGACCCAGCCAGCCACCGAAAAAAAGGGTCACGATGATCGCCGAGCTGAGCGTAATGGCAAGATACTCGCCGACGAAGAACATGCCAAATTTCATGCCTGAATACTCGGTATGAAAGCCGCCCACCAATTCTTGTTCGGCTTCTGGCAGATCAAGAGGCGCCCGGCGGCTCTCGGCGATGACGGCAATCAGGAAGATAACAAAGCCGAAAAACTGGGGAATGATGAACCAGCCATCCCGCTGGGCTTCGACAATTTCTCTTAAATTGAATGTACCGGACAGCATCACCACACCCATGATAGAAATACCCATGAATACTTCATAACTGACGGTCTGCGCTGCGGCACGCAGTCCCCCGAGCAGCGAATATTTGTTATTGGAAGCATAGCCTGCCAGCACGATGCTGTAGACGGACAACGAGGACAACGCCAGGAAGTAAAGCAGTCCAAAATTGAAATCGATGATGCCAACGCCCGGCGCAAAAGGGATGACGGCGAAACCGGTGAGCATGGTAATGAACACGATGGTGGGCGCCAGCACAAACACGAATTTGTCGGAAAAAGGCGGTATCCAGTCCTCCTTGAAGAACATTTTGATCATATCCGCCACCACCTGCATCAAACCTAATGGCCCGACCCGATTGGGCCCCAAACGATCCTGCCAGACCGCCAGGAGTCGGCGTTCCACCCAGATCAGCATAGCCGCAACGACGATCACCGAAGCCAAGATGCCGATAATGTCAGTTGCATCCCCCAGGTTTGCATTCATAAATGCCCCTCCTTATTTATTTTTCTCAATCTTACCTGAGTGCAGGTTTTTATAGACCGGAGTTCCGGCAGCCCTGCCGTTATTCCTAGTAAACCCCGAGGCAATGTAAGCTCGATCTGCACCGGAATTTTCAGAATGGGGACTCCTGCGAGATCGCTGATTTCCACTTGATCGCCGGTGTCGATTCCCCGTGTTTCCGCATCCAGCGGATTCAGAAAGACGCAGAAATTTGGCAATCGTTCGACCAGCGGCGGTGAATGAAGACTTAATTCTTCACTGCCAAAAATGTTGGGCAATGTCATGATTCGCCATAGGTTTTGTTCAGGTTTGAACTCTGGAGGTATGTCACTGAACCAGGGAAGAGCACCGGAGGCTTCAATCAACCGTATTCCGGCGTCTCCGTCACGCAGATGACCGCCTGTTTCTTCCTGGAATTTGTTAATTGCCTGATTGGAGTTCCACCCTGGAGCCCAAATCACCGGCAAGAAAGCCGGTGGGACGTTTGCCATGGCGCCTTCCATGGAAAAAGCGAACGGCGTTTCCACATCCTGAGGTTGTCCGGGTTCGCTGACCCTGATATCGGCATGCATGGCGGTTCGCCCGCTGTAACGGTGAGGTTGCCTTGGGATCTTGCTGCCGTTGATGTTGTAATTCGCCCCCGGCGCTGCCTGGATGATAGCGGCAAGATCGGGTATTGTTCCTGCACAAGCTGCGGTAAGGCCATCGTGATGCCGCGATTGGGAATTTTCCATGACACTCGTCAGCCACTGCCAGCTGCCGCGTACCGGCTCTGTTGGAGGGTAAACCGGGAAATAACGTTGAGCGCGGCCTTCATTATTGACCAAGGTGCCTTCGGATTCGGCAAACGTCGCGGCTGGCAGTAACAGTTCGGCTTTCTCCGTCGTTTTATTTTCCAGACT